>NZ_DATEMB010000007.1:0-132914 GCF_035276005.1 Rhizorhapis sp. | reverse complement strand
GTGCGATCTGAACGGGCTTTCAGGCCGCGGATTAACGGAGCCCGCGGCAAAAAAGCTCCTCAAACTGCACCCCGGCGGATGCCCCCTTTTTCCGCCGGGGGTTTTTTGTTCGATTCGAATCCGAAACGGATAATTTTTCACCAAAGCAGCGGAACAAAATCGGCAAATGGCTCGCTTCATCCTGCCAATGGTTCGACTCGTCATGAGTCGGATGTGACAGATTCGCGACTTCATTCGCCCTTTGCTACGGGCCGATTCGGCAAACGATAACGAGCGGGTTGGCAAGTGTCGAAAGGCGATCGCCGCGTCTCCGGCCTTTTGGCGGGGGTGCGGAGCTTATTTCCAGAACGGGAGATTTTCCTCCGATCGGGCGGGACCATCCGGTTCCTGAAGATCAGCAGCCGGCTGCAGATGCTGGTTGCTGGCGGGCTGGCGCTCGCCCTGCTTTTCTGGGCCCCCGCCACGATCCTTCTTGCGATCAACCAAGTTGATATCGCCCGCGATCGCGCCTCGCTTGAGAAACAGCAAGCCGCGATTGCCAGTTCCGCGCGCAACGTCAGCAATTACCGGGCATCTGTTGGTGAAATGGCTGCCGAGCTTGAAGCGCGCCAGGAAAATCTCGAAGAACTGATGAAGAGCCATTTTGGGGACAATCTGCCCGCAGGCGAGGTCGTCGGTTCGAAGGACGGCAAGGAAGACCAGCCTTCCGCAAAGTCCAGGAAGATCAGCAGCGCCATACCCGAAACGCGCGAACTGCGCCGGATCGAGGAGCAGCAGATCGCTTTTGCCAGCAGGCTGGAGAATGCGGTAGCCCAGCGGACGCGCAAAGTGGAGTCGGCGATCCGCAGCTTCGGCCTCAATCCCGCAAGGCTGGCCCGCCAGTCCCGCTCTGGACAGGGCGGTCCCTTCATTCCCTATAGAGGAAAGAAGCTGGACGGGATGGAAGAGCAATTTGCCGGTCTCGGCAAGGCGCTTCATCGGTTGAGCCTCCTTGAGAACAGCTTGCTTGCCATCCCATCGGGCAAGCCCACCAATGTCGTGATGCTGAGCAGCGGCTTTGGTTACCGCAGCGATCCCTTCAACGGCCATGCAGCCTTTCACGCGGGTCTCGATTTCCGCGGCGCTTATGGGCAGCCGATCCTGGCCGCGGCCAATGGCAAGGTCACTTATGTCGGGCAGCGTTCCGGCTATGGCAATGTCGTAGAGGTCACCCATGGCCATGGCTTGATGACCCGCTATGCGCACCTTGCCGGCTTCAACGCCAAGGTGGGGCAGAATGTGAAACGGGGCCAGCGGATCGCACGCATGGGCTCCACCGGGCGGTCGACCGGGACGCATCTGCACTTCGAAGTCCGCATGAATGGGCAGCCGATCAATCCCCGCCGCTTCCTGGAGGCCAAAGCCGATGTTCTCGAAGTCCAGAAAATCGCCACTCAGCGCTTCGGCGATGTCGGCAACCGGGGCTAGGAACACTCCCTTTTCCATTATCGGCAGCGATGTCGTCATCACCGGCAATATCAGCGCCTCAGCCGATCTGCACATTGATGGCAAGATCGAGGGCGATCTGCGCTGCGCCGCGCTGGTTCAAGGGGCAGACAGCGAGATCCGCGGCAGCATCACTGCGGAAACAGTGCGGCTTTCGGGCCTTGTAGATGGTTCTGTCACGGCAAAAGACCTGGTCATTGCGCAAACGGCCCGGGTCACCGGAGACATCGCCTATGAGAATATCACGATCGAACAGGGCGGCCAGATCGTCGGCCAGTTCAGCCATCGCGGAACGGTGCACACGGGCGAGTTGAAGCTGATCACCAGCGAGGGGTGAGTGGCGGCTGTTGGGTCTTTTGGGGCCATGAAGCTCAGCCTCAAGGGAGATCAACCGCCTCGAAGGGGTCCGGGCCGAAGCGGTTCGGGCCGCGTGTTCCGCCCATTACGAAGAAGATCAGCAATATCAGCCCGCCCAGAAATGGGATGAAGCCAAGCAACAGCCACCATCCCGAACGGTCGGTGTCATGCAATCGCCTGACCGAGACGGCCAGATAGGGAACCAGTACCGCCAGCAGGAATAGTCCCGTCAGCGGTCCGCCGCTGTTGCGGAACCCCGCAGAGGCGCTCCATCCTTCCCGTACCGCCCATCGCTCGCTGGTGCCGAGCCCCAGCGCCGCTTCGACAAAGCTAAGCACCAACAGGCACAGGATGATGAAGAGGAAGAACATCCAGAATTCCTTGGGCCGGGCCCTTCCGGAAAACTGTGCATAACGTTTCAGCGGCAACATCATCCATTCCATGTCAGCCCTCCTCAATGGTTCAATTCCTTGGCATAGGTCTCCGGTAACTCAGCGCTTCGGCCACATGCACGCGCCCCACTCTTTCCGTGCCTGCAAGGTCGGCAATGGTGCGCGCGACGCGCAGAACCCGCGTGTAGCCGCGGGCAGACAGGCGCATCGCTTCGGCCGCTTGCGCCAATAACTGCCGGCCGGCTTCATCCGGCCCCGCCACGTCCTCCAGAAGGTCGCCGTCAACCTCTGCATTGGTGCGTGGGCCATGGCCATTATAGCGCTCGGTCTGCCGCGCCCGCGCTTTCGCCACACGCGCGGCAACTTCGCCCGAACCTTCAGCGGGCGGAGGCAGAACAAGGTCCGCAGCCGTCACTGCGTTGACCTCCACATGCAGGTCGATGCGGTCGAGCAGCGGCCCCGACACCTTGGCCTGGTAATCGGCGGCACAGCGCGGCGCGCGGGAACAGGCTAGGCCCGGATCGCCCAAATGCCCGCATTTGCAAGGGTTCATCGCCGCCACCAGTTGGACCCTGGCCGGGAAGGTAACATGCGCATTGGCCCGCGCCACGCTGACCTCTCCTGTTTCGAGCGGTTGGCGAAGGCTGTCGAGTACCACCCGCTGGAATTCCGGAAGCTCATCAAGGAAGAGCACGCCCAGATGGGCAAGGCTGACCTCGCCCGGCTTCACCTTCAGCCCGCCCCCGACAAGGGCCGCCATGGACGCGCTATGATGCGGCGCACGATAAGGGCGGGCGCGGCTCATCCTGCCGTCCTGCAATGTTCCGGCCACTGATGCGACCATGGAAACTTCCAGCGCCTCGGCAGGCGTGAGATCGGGCAGGATGCCGGGCATGCAGCTCGCCATCAGCGACTTGCCCGCACCCGGCGGACCGACCATCAACAGATTATGGCCTCCGGCGGCCGCGATCTCCAACGCGCGCTTGGCGCTTTCCTGGCCCTTTACCTGCTTCAAATCCGCGCCGCGCACAGGCGGCTCGGCCTCGCCCGGCCGGGGCGGCGTCAGCAGCGCGCTGCCTTTGAAGTGATTAAGGAGGGCAAGAATATCGGGGGGAGCAATGACCTCGACATTTCCGGCCCAGGCTGCTTCCGAACCCTGGGAGGCGGGACAGATGAGCCCCAGTTCCCGCTCGCTGGCATGAAGGGCGGCGAGCAGCACGCCCGGCGAGGGTGCCACGCGTCCGTCCAGGCCCAGTTCTCCGACAACAAGATAGCTCGCAAGCGTTTCAGCATCGATCACGCTCATCGCACCTAGCAAAGCAAGCGCGATCGGCAGGTCATAATGCGATCCTTCCTTCGGAAGGTCTGCAGGAGACAGATTGACGGTAATGCGCTTGGGCGGCAGTGACAGGCCGATGGCCGACATGGCGGCCCGGACGCGCTCCCGGCTTTCGTTCACCGCCTTGTCGGGCAGGCCGACGACAATGAAGCCCGGCACGCCTGGCGCAACCTGGCACTGGACCTCTACCCCGCGCGCCTCCAGGCCCAGATAGGCAACCGTTGAAACCGTCGCGACCAAATGTTCCCCCTTCGAAACCAACCCCGTTCGGCATCTGTTCTTGCCGGAGCCCGGCCAAAGAGTCGAGGGCAATTTCAATCACTTGCTTCAGCGGGACTTCCGCAAGGCTGCCGCTTCACCTATGGGCTCCCGCCGGAAAGGGCCGAAACATCCATGAGAATCATTGCAGGCCAATGGCGCGGCCGTCCTATCGATGCCCCAAAGGGAATCTCCACCCGGCCGACTGCGGACCGGACGCGTGAGACTCTCTTTTCAATGCTGACCAGCCGTCTTGGCAGCTTTGACGGGCTTGCCGTAGCGGACCTGTTCGCAGGTTCGGGCGCGCTGGGGCTGGAGGCGCTTTCACGCGGCGCGGCAAGCTGCGTTTTCGTGGAGCAGGACCGCGCCGCGCTCGATGCGCTACGGGCCAATGCAGAGCGCCTCGGCATCCGCCCCGATGTGCGGGCAACCTCAGTGCTGGCGCTGGGGCAGGCAGCGGCACCGCTCGACCTTATCATGATGGACCCGCCCTATGGCACAGGCGCAGGCGCGGTGGCGCTCGACAAGCTCAACCGTCAGGGCTGGGTCAGTCCCGCGACCTGGATCAGCATAGAGACAGACCGCCGCGAGACCCTGGCCGTCAAAGGCTTCGCGGTCGAAACCGTGCGCGACTGTGGCAAGGCGCGGCTGCACCTGCTTCGTTTGCTCCCGGCTTTTTAACGCAGGTGATTTCCCTCCGTTTGTCCCGAGCGAAGTCGAGGGACGTTGGCTAGGCGCGAACCTGTCTCGACTTCGCTCGACACGAACGGTTAAGTCCATATATCGCCGTACTTACCGGCGCCGCTTTTTCTTGCTGCCCGGCGCCTCGCCAGGATTCATGCAGCTATCCTGAATGGTCTTGGTGCAGAGCGGATATTCCTTCTTGGGCTCCGGCGGCGGCGTCATATTGCCGCCCACAACCGCCGGATTGGCGGGCGTGCCGACTGGAGCGTTCGGGTCGGGCGCGGCTCCTGGAGGCGCCGGTGTCATGTCACTCGCTGCCGGGGGAACCGGAGCAGGCACTGCCTGTGCATTGGGATCGGCCGGGGGAGTCGTGGTTGGTGGTGCCTCAGGCGCCGCCGCATCCGGTGCAGGCGCAGGGGCCGGTGCGCCCGGCTGGGTCGTCGGGGTCTGCGTCGTGCTCTCGGGCGGCTGCATTCCATCGGGCGGCGGAGGAACGGTGGCCGGTCCGGGCTGAGTTGTCTCAGGCTGGGCAGGCACATCTTGCGCCATCGCCGTTCCGCACATCAGCAGAGCGGCGGCGCTTATGGGAATGAGTCTGATCATAAGGTCCTCTCCGGGAAAGTTCCCCGCGAATATTCGCGAATCTCTATATCTACCGCGCCGCCCTTGGTTCCCCCGGATCGTTTCAGACCCGGTGAACCGTTGCTGTGCTCCGGCACACCGTTTGGCATGAGAAGGCTTGCCCCCGGGCCTACTGTTCCCTAACTGTTCACCCGTGACTCTGCCTGCGCCCTCCCCTGATGACCCGCCCTATCTGAAGGGGCTGAACCCTCCGCAGCGGGAGGCCGTGCTGACGGCGGACGGTCCGGTGCTGGTGCTCGCCGGCGCGGGAACGGGCAAGACCGCGGCCCTTACTGCACGCCTGGCGCACCTCATTGCCACGCGCAGGGCCTGGCCCTCGGAAATCCTGGCTGTCACATTCACGAACAAGGCCGCGCGCGAGATGAAGGAGCGCGTCGGGCGCATCATCGGCGAAGCCGTGGAGGGCATGCCATGGCTTGGCACCTTCCATTCGATCGGCGCCAAGATGCTGCGCCGCCACGCCGAACTGGTGGGCCTGCAGAGCAACTTCACCATCCTCGATACGGACGACCAGCTTCGCCTGCTCAAGCAGATCATCCAGGCGGCGGGCATCGACGAGAAACGCTGGCCCGCGCGGCAGCTAGGCGGCCTGATCGACAAATGGAAGAACAAGGGGCTGACGCCTGACGATCTGGATGCCGGCGAAAGCGAAGCCTATTCCAATGGCAAGGGCCAGGAGATGTACCGGCTCTACCAGGAACGGCTGAGGGCGCTCAATGCCTGCGATTTCGGCGACCTGCTGCTCCACATGCTGACCATCCTGAAACGGGAGCGCGACGTGCTGGAGCTTTATCAGCAGCGCTTCAAATATATTCTGGTCGACGAATATCAGGACACCAACGCCGTCCAATATCTGTGGCTGCGGCTGCTGGCGCAGGCGCGCAAGAATATCTGCTGCGTCGGCGATGATGACCAGAGCATCTATAGCTGGCGGGGCGCGGAGGTTGCCAATATCCTGAAGTTCGAGAAGGACTTTCCAGGCGCGAAGGTCATCCGGCTTGAGCAGAATTACCGCTCCACCCCGCATATCCTGGCGGCGGCCAGCGGCGTCATCGCCGAAAATGGCGGCCGCCTCGGCAAGACATTGTGGACCGAGGAGAAGGAAGGCGAGAAGGTCCAGATCCTTGGCGTGTGGGACGGACCGGAGGAAGCCCGCCGGGTCGGTGAGGAGATCGAGCAATATCAGCGCATGGGCGGCTCTCTGGATGAGGTGGCAATTCTCGTCCGCGCGCAGTTCCAGACGCGCGAGTTCGAAGACCGCTTCATCCAGATCGGCCTTCCGTACAAGATCATCGGCGGCTTCCGCTTCTATGAGCGCGCGGAAATCCGCGATGCGCTCGCCTATCTGCGGCTGGTGAACCAGCCCGCGGACGATCTGGCCTTCGAACGGATCGTCAATGTTCCCAAGCGCGGCCTGGGCGACAAGGCGCTGGAGAAGATCTATCGCGTCGCCCGCACGCAGGATATCGGCCTCACCCTTGCGGCCGCGCGCATCCTCGACACGGACGAACTGACACCGCAGGCACGGCGGAGCCTTGGCAATTTCATTGCCGACATCGCACGCTGGCGGGACCAGTCGACGGCCCTTCCCCATGCCGAGCTTGCCCGGTTGATCCTGGATGAGAGCGGCTATACGGCCATGCTGCAGGCGGACCGTTCCGCCGAGAGCGCGGGACGGCTGGAGAACCTCAACGAACTCACCCGCGCGATGGAAGAATATGAGACGCTGGGCGCCTTCCTCGAACATGTGAGCCTGGTCATGGACAATGACGCGGTGGCGAGCGACCGCAAGGTCACGATCATGACCATCCACGCGGCAAAGGGCCTGGAATTCAATCGCGTCTTCCTTGCCGGCTGGGAGGAAGGGGTCTTTCCATCGCAAAGGACTCTCGACGAAGGCGGGCTCGCGGCGCTGGAGGAGGAACGCCGCCTCGCCTATGTGGCGATGACCCGCGCGCGGCGGCAATGCACCATCCTCCACGCTGCCAACCGGCGCATCTATGGCCAATGGACCAGTTCCATCCCCTCCCGCTTCATCGGTGAAATTCCGCCTGCCCATGTGAGGGAGGAAAGCAGCATGGCGGGCGGCGAGTCCCTCTGGCGCGCCAATTGGTCGGAGCGGGCCGATCCTTTCGCCAATGTTGCGCGGGGAACCGGCCGTGGCCCCGGCTGGCAGCGCGCGGCGCAATCGGGCGGCTTTACCCGCGAACCCGCCCGCATCGTGGAAGCCCGTCAATCAGCAGTCAGCCTGGGTAACCAGGGCCGGTCCGACATGAAGGTCGGCCTTCGCGTTTTCCACAACAAATTCGGCTATGGCACCATTGCAGAGATAGAAGGCAACAAGCTGGAGATCGACTTCGAACTGTCGGGACGCAAACGCGTGATGGACAGTTTCGTCAGTATTGCTTGAAGTCTTTCGTCATCCCCGAGAAAGCGGGGACCCTTCCCCGCCCAGAATTTCGAGCCGGATCGGGAGATGGAGTCCCGCCTTCACGGGAATGACGGTCATAAGCCTTGATGCAAGGCAAACCCTCAAAACACCGCCTTCGCCTCGCCACCCAGCATCTGCTGCCGCACCAGCGGGATGGGTGGCCCGCCATAGCTCAGGAAAGCGTCATGGAACTGCTTCCATGCCTTCCTGCCGCCCTTGTCCGCGGTCCAGTCGTCGCGAAGCTTGCGGATCATCAGCTTGCCCATCGTATAATTGAGATAAGCCGGGTCATAGGTGCCGCGCGCCGCCTGCTGACGGGCATTGCCTTCATCCTGATAGCATTGCTCCACGAACATCTTGCGGGACTGCTCCACCGTCATCCCCTGCGCATGCAGGCCGATGGCAGACAGGAAACGGCAATCGCGCAGCAATGCGTTGGAAAGCTGGCCGATATGGGTTTCCACATCGCCATCATTAAGCCCCGCTTCCCACATCATCTCCTCGGTATAATGGGCCCAGCCCTCGGCGAAGGCATAGCCGACAAACACCTTGCCGAAGAGGAACTTTGACCGGTTGCTGTGCAGGAAATTCAGGAAATGCCCCGGCCACACCTCATGAACAGAGGTGAAGAGCAGGTCCTTCTCTCCCGGAATATAGGCCTCTTGCACATTCTTGGGCCAGGCGGGATCAGGCGGGGAGATATAATAGACGGACGGCAATCCTTTCTCATAAGGCCCGGGAATATCGATATATGCGGCGTTCTGCCGGTTATAGGGCGGCGATTCCTCGACAAGCGCCTCTTCCGTTCCGGGGATCGAGACGATGTCCTTGCGCTTCAGAAAGGCCTTGAGCGTCGGCAACTGCCGCCGCGCCGCCGCGACCACGCCATCCTCCGGCTTGCCGGCGTTCATCTTGGCCATGCATTCCGGGATGGTCTTGCCCGGCGCATAATCGGAACAAGCCGCTTTCAGCGCATCCTGGTTGCGCTTGAGATCGGCACGGCCGACCTTTTCCAGTTCCGCGATCGATAGCTTCACGCCCTCGGTCATCGCGAGCATATTCGCAAAGCGATCCGGCCCCAGAGCGAAATCCTGCGTCGCGCCCTTCCGCTGCTTTTCAAGCCAGTCGGCAAGCGCCCTCATGGACCTTGACGCAGCGCCCGCCGCCTCATCGAACTGCTTTTGCAGCGCCGGGTCCTTCACTTCGGCGAAGGCGGCCTTGGCGTCGCTGGTGAAATAATTCGCCAGCCCTCCAAAGCCCGCCTTGCCATAGTCAATGAAGCTCAGCGGCAAGGGCGTCTGCAGGTTCACCCGGATCTGGTCGGCGGCGCGGGGAATGTTTCTTGCAAATGTAATGAAGGCCTTCATCCGCGCCGCCGGATCGGCATAGGGCCGCGCGATATAGACATTGGGGTCAAGCCCGTTGTTGATATACCAAGCGGGATTGCGATGCGGGAAATCCGCCTCGGTAAGCCAGAAAAGCTGTCCCCGCGCGACCGCAATCAGATAGTCCCGCTCAAATGCCTGTTCCTTGCTGAGCTTCGCGGGATCGAAGGCTTCGGCCTTTGCAATGGCGTTCCTCAGAAAGTCCGCCTGGGCGGCCAGCCCCTTGCTGCTCCAGTCTGGAAGCTGTCCGTCAAACTCGTGACGGCCCTGATAGATGGCAAAGCTCGGATTGAGCTTGAAATAGCCCTCCAAAAAGGATGCCGCGAATTTCGGCCAGTCCGCACCTGCCGGGTCGACGGCGGTGGCAGTGGTGGCCGCATTGCCATTGCCCGCGCCGTCCTTGCACGATGGCAGCAACCCGGCAAGGGCGAGGCAAGCAAGCAGGGTCAAAGGCTTTCGTTTCATGTGCGTCTGTCTCCCTGCTGCCGCAATGCGGGGCCCAGTCTGAACCCCGGCTGTACTCTAGGAATTAGCAGCCCCCTCGCAAGTCCCACGCGATCCGCAGTCCAGTTTTTTCTTTGCTCTCACAAGAATTTGCCCTCTTGCTGAGCAAAGAGCGCAACGGCTAACGGAGTTTCATGAGCCAAGGCGCCTATCCGCATCCAATCCAAGTTCCGGCCTATCGCCTGTATCTGATTGGACGGCTAAGCGCCGTTCTTGCGCAATATGCGATGATGCTGGTGATCGGCTGGCAGGCCTATAACATCGCCCGCGAAACCATGAGCACGGCGGCCAGCGCGGCGCAGCTCGGTTTCATCGGCCTTGCGCAATTTCTGCCCCTCTTCCTTCTGACGCCTCTCACCGGCTGGGTGGCCGACCATTTTGACCGGCGGATTGTGGCCCGCTGGTCGCTGGCGCTGCAGATCCTGTGTGCGCTCGTGCTCGGCCTTGCCACCTATGAAGGTTGGGCCAGCCTGCCGCTCATCTTTACGCTGGCCGCTTTCCTGGGGACCGCCCGCGCCTTCAACGGCCCCGCACTAACGGCGCTCGCACCAAATCTGGTGCCGCGCGAGATATTGCCCAATGCCATCGCGATCAGCAGCGTGGCATGGCAGGCCGGCATGATCATTGGTCCGGCGCTCGGCGGCTATGTCTATGCCATTCAGCCTGCGGCGGCCTATGGCGCCAGCGCCCTTTTATATGTCGCGGCGCTCCTTTGCATGTTCCTGATCGGCAAGGTTCCTCAGCCCGAGCAGGACAGGACCCGCCATCCGGTCGCGCAGATGCTGGACGGCATCGCTTATGTTCGCCGCAACCGGCTGGTGCTCGCGGCGATCACGCTTGACCTGTTCGCTGTGCTGCTCGCCGGGGCGACGGCCCTGCTGCCCGTCTATGCCCGCGACATATTGCACGTCGGCTCTGCAGGGCTCGGCCATCTTGCCGCGGCCCCCGCTGTCGGAGCTGGCGTGACGGCCCTGTGGTTTTCCTTCCGCCCCATCAAATCCGAGGTCGGGCTGAAAATGCTGGTGGCAGTCATCATATTCGGCCTCGCCACCATCGCTTTCGGGCTGTCGACTTGGGTCTGGTTTTCCCTGGGCTGCCTCGTGATATTGGGCAGCGCCGACATGTTTTCAGTCTATGTGCGCCAGTCCCTGATCCAGCTTCACACCCCGGACGAAATGCGCGGCCGGGTGGGTAGCGTGTCGCAACTCACCATCTCGGCCTCCAATGAGCTTGGCGAAGCGGAGTCAGGGTTTCTGGCGGCGCTGGTCGGCCCCATGGCGGCGGTGGTGCTCGGCGGCATCGGAGCCATTGCCATCACCTTGGCATGGGTCCGGATTTTTCCGGAATTGAGACTTGCACGAACTTTTGATCCGCCCGAAAGTGCCGCGGATCGCCGGCCCAGGGAGAATGTTAGATGAGAGCTTCCAATATCCTCGAAACCATCGGTAACACGCCGCATATCCGCGTCAACCGGCTGTTCGGCAGTGCCGAGGTCTGGGTGAAGTCGGAACGCGCCAATCCCGGTGGCTCCATCAAGGATCGCATCGCACTCTCCATGATCGATGCTGCCGAACGGTCCGGTCAGCTCAAGCCCGGCGGAACCATCATCGAACCGACTTCGGGCAATACCGGCGTCGGCCTTGCCATGGTCGCGGCGGTGAAGGGTTACAAGCTGATCCTGGTCATGCCGGAATCCATGTCGCTTGAACGGCGCCGCCTGATGCTCGCTTACGGGGCGGCATTCGACCTTACTCCCAAGGAAAAGGGCATGAAGGGCGCCATTGAGCGCGCTCTGCAACTGATCGACGAAACGCCGGGAAGCTGGATGCCGCAGCAGTTCGAAAATCCTTCGAACATCGATGTCCATGTCCAGACGACGGCGCAGGAAATTCTCAATGACTTCGCCGATGCGCCAATTGATGCGCTGATCACTGGCGTCGGAACGGGCGGCCATATCACCGGCTGTGCCGACGTGCTGAAAAAGGCGTGGCCCTCGCTCAAGGTATTTGCGGTGGAGCCCACGCTTTCCCCCGTCATCAGCGGCGGCGCGCCCGGTCCTCATCCCATCCAGGGCATTGGCGCGGGCTTCATCCCGGCAAATCTGCATACGCAGCTTCTGGACGGCGTGATCCAGGTCGATCCCGCGGATGCCAAGGAAATGGCCCGCCGCGCCGCTCGTGAAGAAGGCATGCTGGTCGGCATTTCCTCCGGCGCCACGCTCGCCGCCATCGCACAGAAGCTGAAGGAATTGCCGGAGGGCAGCCTCGTGCTTGGCTTCAACTATGACACGGGCGAACGCTATCTTTCGGTGCCGGATTTCCTGCCGGAATAACCCGCAGCTTTCGGCACAGGCCGCTGCTTTTACTCGTCATCCCGGCGAAGGCGGGATTCACCTTCCTGATACGCCATTCGGACAGGCTGGATGGCAATTCAGGATGAGAAAAAGCAAGCAAATCCGGGCCTGCAGCAGCATCATCCTGTATCCGGCACAACCGGTCGCGACATCCTTGCTCCCGAATCTGGAGCCGGGATAAAGATCGGTCCGGCGCGTTCCGCTAACGGGCGCCATCTCAGGATATCAGGGGGCTTGGACAGGAATGCGCAAGCCGTGACCGACCTCGATAATGATGACGCCATGACTTCATCAACGCGCCGCCGGCGATGGCCGCTAGCGCTCCTGCTGCTCATTGTCCTCGCCCTTCCGGCAGCGATCGGTCTGCATGAGCAACAGCAGGCGCCAAAGGTGCAGGGTCCTGTCCAACAGCCAGCCCATCAGCCACAACGGGCGAAACCACACATCCCCGTCCCTGCGGTGGAGCCGATGGTCGTGAAACTGGTCGCGCCTCAGCAGGCGCGAGTCATCAATGCCGCCATTCCCTTTTCGGCTCTGCCCAATCTCGCTGCCAAACCCTTCAAATTGAAGATGGGGGACCTTGACCTGGATCGCGCCACCGACTGCCTGGCCGCCGCCCAATGGTATGAAGCGGGCGACGATCCGGTGGGCCAGCGAGCCGTGGCTCAGGTCGTGCTGAACCGCGTCCGCCACCCGGCCTTTCCGAAGACCGTATGCGGCGTGGTCTTCCAGGGTTCGGAACGCGCCACAGGATGCCAGTTCACCTTCACATGCGACGGCGCATTGGCCCGGACTCCGTCAGCGGCCGCATGGGACCGGGCCCGCCTGGTCGCGCGGGAAGCCTTGTCGGGCTCCGTCTATAGCAAGGTCGGCACCGCGACCCACTATCATACGGATTGGGTGGTTCCCTATTGGAGCAGCAGCCTCGACAAGGTCTCGGCGGTCGGCACGCATCTGTTCTTCCGCTGGAAGGGCTGGTGGGGGACACCCGCCGCGTTCAAGACCGCCACGCCAGGCAAGGAACCGAAGGTCGCCCTCATTGCCCGGCTATCCAGGGCGCATGCCACCAGCACAATGGACGATCCGGAATTGCCATTGACGCTCGCCACCGCCACCGTCCCTCGCGCCGCTCGCTTTACCGGGCCGATCACTCCGGTATCGGCAGGCCAGCGCTTCGGACAGGCGGAAGTGGTGGCGGTTTCGCCTGACGGCACCTCCTTCATTCTTGCCTCGCCCCGTTCTGCCTCGGCTGACAGCCTTCAGTCGCAGGCGCTCAAACTCTGCGGCGGACGCCAGCGCTGCCGTGTGCTGGCCTGGACCGACGCAGCGCGCACCCCTGGGGGCTTTCCCATCATGGACGGGCTGCTCGACGCCATGGCATACAGCTATATGCGTGGCGAAGGCATAGAACGCTCGCTCTGGAACTGCGAGCAGCATCCGCGCGGCAACAAGAGCCAATGCATGATCGATCGCAATCCGGTGAAGGTCGCCTTCGGGGCAAGCGGCGCAGCGCCGCCCAGCCCCCAGCTTAAATAGCTTCAGCCCACGGCGAACATTTCGGGGTCCAGCGCCATTAGCGCGTCTGCGCCCCCTTCGATTTTCCGCCGGAGAGCGCCCGCATCGGGCATGATCCGCTCCGCAAAGAAGCGCGCCGTCACCAGCTTGGCCTCCAGGAACTTGGCGTCCCCTTCGCCCGCGTCCAGCATGCGCACAGCGGCGCTCGCCATGCGTAGCCACATCAGCCCGACCGACACGATCCCGAGGATGTGCATATAATGATAGGCCCCGGCACCCGCATGATTGGGGTTCTGCATTGCATTCTGCATCAGCCACATGGTTGCTGCCTGCAACTGGCCATTGGCTTTTTCCAAGGCCGCGGCAAAACCTGCCAGCCGTTCGTCCTGCTTCGCCGCCGCGACTTCCTCAGCGATGATCTTGAAGAAGTGCTGGATCGCCCGTCCGCCGTTCATGGGCAGCTTCCGCCCTACAAGGTCCATCGCCTGAACCCCATTGGCGCCCTCATAGATCATGGAAATGCGAGCGTCGCGGACATATTGTTCCAGACCTGTTTCGACAATATAGCCATGACCGCCGAAAATCTGCTGCGCGTTGGTGGCGATTTCATAGCCCTTGTCGGTGCCATAGCCCTTGATGACGGGGGTAAGCAGCGAAATCAGGTCATCAGCCGCCCGCCGCTCCTCTTCCGTGGGCGCCTTGTGCGACAGGTCGACCTGTAACGCCCCCCACAGGCACAGGGCGCGTAGCCCTTCTGTCAGCGCCTTCCCTTCCATCAGCATCCGGCGCACATCGGGATGGACGAACAGGGGATCGGCCTTTTCCTCCGGCTCGGCGGGGCCCGTCAGCGCCCGGCCCTGCCGCCGTTCCCGCGCATAGAGCACCGCGTTTTGAAGCGCCACCTCGCCCAGCGACAGGCCCTGCAGGCCGACGGCGAGCCGCGCCGCGTTCATCATGATGAACATCGCGGTCAGCCCCTTATTCTCCTCGCCGACCAGCCAGCCTTTGGCCCCATCATAATTCATGACGCAGGTGGCGTTGCCGTGAATCCCCATCTTCTCCTCAATGGATCCGCAAGCCACTGCATTGCGCTCACCCAGCGAACCATCATCATTGACCAGCACCTTGGGAACGATGAACAGGGAGATGCCCTTGCTGCTTTCCGGCGCATCGGGTGTCTTGGCGAGGACCAGATGAATGATGTTATCGGTCAGGTCGTGCTCGCCGGCCGAAATGAAGATCTTGGTCCCCGTGATCGCATAGCTTCCATCTGCATTGGGCACCGCCCGCGTCCGGATAAGGCCCAGGTCCGTCCCGCAATGCGGCTCGGTCAGGTTCATCGTGCCGCCCCACTCGCCGGAGATCATCCTGGGAAGATATTTGTCCTTCTGCTCCTGGCTGCCCTTGGCCAGAATTGCCGACACGGCGCCGAGCGCAAGGCCTCCGTACATGGCGAAGGCCATGTTTGAGCTGATCAGATATTCCTCAAAGGCGGTGGAAAGAACATGCGGCATGCCTTGCCCGCCAAATTCCTCGGGCATGCCGAGCGTGGGCCAGCCGCCCTCCACGAATTGCCGGTACGCTTCCTTGAAGCCGGTGGGTGTCGTGACGCTGCCGTCCGCATGCCGGATGCAGCCTTCCCTGTCGCCGACATGGTTCAGCGGGAACAGCACCTCGGCCACAAAGCGCCCGCCTTCGGTCAGAACGGCATCCACCACATCCGGCGAGGCGTTCTGAAAGCCCGGAATATTGGCATAGCGGTCGAGCTGCAGCACCTGTTCCAGAACGAATTTCGTATCCTTAACGGGGGCTATGTAAGTGGGCATATTTCCTCTCCGGCCGTTCTCTGTTGACCCAATCCAGGCATTGGGACTGACGCGTCGGGGGAAATGGTCTCAGATATTTCCCTCAAGCGTCGCCACAAAGCGCGAAAGCTCTTCAATAGCCTCGTCGATATCCTTTTTCTGGCGGGTCAACAGGTCTACGCGCGCCAGGCATTTGGCGACCGTCACCCGCTTCTGCTCAGCGCGGCCGTCATTGCGGTCGTAAAGGTCGACCATTTCGCGAATATCCGCCAGGCTGAACCCGACGCGTTTGCCCCTTAATATCCAGGCAAGGCGGGCGCGGTCCCGCCGGGAATAGATGCGGGCAAGCCCCCGCCGCTCCGGCGCAATCAGCCCTTCATCTTCATAAAAGCGCAGGGCGCGCGGCGTAACCTTGAACTCGTCGCAAAGCTCGGAAATGCTGTAGCTCTCCTTGCCCTCAAGGTCAGGTAATTCAATACCGGCAATGGGCCTTTTCGATACACTATGCATATCCTCGGGGTAAATGACGTTTACGTTTACGTCAAGACGGACGCCGGCACATGGGTTCTCCATCCAGCCCCCGGACAGATTCCGCCACTCCGCTGCTCGAAGACACCCGGGGCACCGATACCCCGGCAAAGGAAGCGCGCTCGGTACATAATTTATCGCATTCCAGGTCGACCGCCCCGGCCAACGCCACCCGGTCCCCTTCATATTGCGCCACAATGATGCATCGCGAAGGCTTGTCGAAACGCAGCACAAGCAACTGGCCCGCCCGCTTCGCCCGCCCTCGACCCATGCACCGGGACTTACCGCCCGACATGGCCAAGGCACCGAAGCGGTACTCCCGGTCCCCATCGGGAATCATGCAGAGCATGTCCGCCCCACCTTCATGACGGCGCAGGAAAAGACCCGAAGGATCGACCTTGGAGGCATCGTCGATCGCGCCGCTGGCAATGGCGGCTTGTTCAAGATCGGGACTGTCATCAACGGGCGGATTGGAAGGCGATTGCCCGCCGCAAGCCGTCAGCAACAGGATGAGGGCAAGGCTAATCCGCGTCCGGGACATATTCCAGCCCGTCACCGGTCACCCGCCGGTAAAAGCAACTGGTTCGCCCGGTATGGCAAGCGGGGCCCACCGGTTCCGCTTTCACCCAAAGAGCGTCCTGGTCACAATCGATGCGCATCTCCACGACATGCAGGAAATTCCCGGATGTCTCGCCCTTTTTCCAAAGGCTCTGGCGGCTGCGGGACCAGAAATGGGCAATGCCGGTACCGCGCGTCAGCGCCAGCGCCTCCGCATTCATATGCGCCACCATCAGGAGATCACCCGACGCGGCGTCAGTCACGACTGCCGTGATCAGCCCAAGGGCATCAAATTTGGGGTCCAGCACTGCCCCATTTTCGCGAACGTCCGTCATATGCCCTCTCTATAGGGAGAGGACGCATGATTTACAAAATTTTCGGACGTCAGGGACCAGGGGGCAACCTATCCCGTCCTTACATGAAGAAGGGCGTTCACCAGCGTCGCCTCCACATAGGGTTTGGACAATACCATATGTTCAGGGTAGCGATCCTCCAGGCCCGATGGCCCATATCCGGTGGCGAACAGGAACGGCACGTCATGGGCGGCGAGAGCCTCGGCCACGGGATAAACCCGCTCTCCGCCCAGATTGACGTCCAATATGGCGGCATCGACCTTCTGCGCGACCCTTTCCACCTGGTCGAGCGCCTGCCCTACCGTCCCCGCCAGGCTGACCACCTCGCAGCCAAGGTCCTCAAGCATCTGTTCCAGCAGCATTGCCACCAGCGCCTCGTCCTCCACGACGAACAGGCGCAGCCCGCGCAAGGGTTCGTACATTGTCATAGCGGTGATACCTTGTGCGATGCGGGAAGGCGGACCACGCCCTTGAAGCCGTCCGGGTCGTAACGCAAATCCACTTCTCCATCCAATTCGCGGGTCAATCCCTGTTCGACGAGCCGGGTGCCGAAACCGCGGCGCGCCGGGGGCGTCACTAAGGGACCGCCCTGTTCATTCCAGAATAGCTCCACAACGGGCGTACTGGCTGACCGGTCGACCGTCCAGCAAACGTCCAGCCGCCCTTCCGCGACCGAAAGCGCGCCATATTTGGCGGCATTGGTGGCAAGCTCATGGAACGCCATGTTAAGCGTCACGGCGGCGTTGGGGCTCAGCATCACCTGCGGCCCGCCGAAAATGATGCGCGGCGCACCGTCGCTGGCGGAAAGCGCATAGGGCGAAAGCGTCCGCCCGATGACATCGGCGAGGGAGGCGCCTTCCCAGGATGCTTCGGTCAGCAGATCATGCGCCCCGGCAAGCGCCGTGATCCGGCCTTCGAACAGTTCGCTGAACTGTTCGGGGGACGCTGCGCTCCTGCGCGTCTGCATGGCGATTGACTGCACGGTGGAAAGCGTATTCTTCACCCGGTGATTGAGTTCGTCCAGCAACAGCCGCTGTCTCTCCTCCACCCATTTGCGTTCAGTGATGTCCATGTAAACAGCCGTGGCCTCGGTAGCCCTGCCATTGCCATCGCGCTCTATGTGGAAGCGCGCGGCCAGCCAATGGATGGAGCCATCGGGCCAGATCACCCGATGTTCCGCCTCCAGATATTCAGTGTCCCCTATCAGCGTCCTGGCCCTGATATTCTCCATCGTGGCCCGGTCGTCCGGATGATAGGCGCTACGGATGTCGTCCAGCGTCATCTGCTGGTCGCCGGACTGACCAAAGAGCATGGCAAAGCCAGGCGTGTGCATGATCGTGTCGGCGCTGAGGTCAAAAATGACCTCGCCCATCCGCGCCGTTTCCATCGCCAGACGCAGCTTCGCTTCGGCACGGGCGGTTTCCAATTCCCTTTCCTTGAGCGCAGCCTCCCGGCGCATCTTGCCCAGGCGAAGCGCCGCGTCGATCCGCGCCAGCAACTCGCGCGCACCGAAGGGCTTCACGACATATTCGTCCGCGCCCGCTTCGAGCCCTTCGATCCGCGCCTCAGGTCCCGCACGGGCGGACAGCAGCATCACGGGCAAGGTTTCGGTGGCCGGATCGGCCCGCAAGGCCCGCAACAGGCCGAAACCGTCCAAAGCGCCCGGCATCATCACGTCCGATAGGATCAGATCCGGGTGCGGCCGTTCCTTGAGCGCAGCAAAGACCGCGTCCACATCAGGCACAGCATGCACCTCATAACCGGCCCCGATCAGAATCCGTCCCACATAGGCCCGCATGTCCGCATTATCGTCGGCCAAAAGGACTCGCCGTCCCGCTCCGGCCCCATCCACCTCCGGCATGTCGGCAAGCGGAGCGTCATGACTGGCCGGTAGCCAGTGCTCGGCCTCCCGCGCAAAACCGACCGCCCGGACGTCCTTTGACGAAGCAAGCGGCTCGCCATCCGCAACATCCTCTGCAGCCGCTCGCCGAAGCGGAATGGTCACAACAAAGCTGGTGCCTTGCCCCGGCTGGCTTTCGGCCGTGATCTGCCCATCATGAAGCCGAACCAGCTCGCGCACGAGCGAAAGGCCGATACCGCTTCCTTCATGGCTGCGGCCGCCCTGGCCCTTGACCCTGTGAAAGCGTTCGAAGACGAGCGGCAGCTCTTCAGCCGGAATTCCGACGCCGCTGTCACGGACCGTCAGCTTGGCCATGCCGCCCGCCTGGCGCAGGGAAATCGCTATCTCCCCCTCCAGCGTGAACTTGAAGGCGTTGGAGATAAGGTTGAGGACGATCTTCTCCCACATCTCCCGATCTACCGGCACCGGATCATCAATGGCGCAGTCGATTTTCAGCGCAATGCCGGCCTCGGAACAGGCGGAGTCGAAATGACTTGCAAGCTCCATGGTCAGAGCGGCGAGGTCCGTCTTTTCGAACCTTGCCTTTACACGTCCTTCCTCGAGGCGTGAAAAATCGAGCAGGGCGTTGACGAGCTTCTGCAGGCGAAGCGCATTGCGCTGAACCCCCTCCAGCAACGGCCGGTCCTCCGTGGACAGGGGGCGGCTCAGCATTTCCTCCAGCGGCCCCAGCATCAGCGTCAAGGGTGTGCGGAACTCATGCGACACATTGGCGAAAAACTCGGTCTTCAGCAGGTCCAGATTTTCCAATCGCGCGTTCGCCTCCACCAATTGCTCCGACATTGTTTTCAACTGGCGATTGGCTTCCTTGAGCTCTGCGCCGCTCCGCCTGACTTCAGCCTCTATGCTGTCCCGTTCCCTGATGCCGCGGCTGCGGCCCACCACCGCCGGACCAAGCCCGTCGCGGGACAGGATGAATTCCGTAACATCCTCGACGCGGTGGAGAATGTGGCTGATGCGGCCATCAGCGCCCTTTATGGGGGTGTTGATGGGGCTCCAGTAGCGCACTTCGAAACGGCCCGAGCCGTCGCGCAGGGGAATATCATATTTCTGCACGCCCATGGCGTCCGCAACGCCGTCGCGAAGAACACGGTCGAGCGAGATTCGAAGCTCGCCCGGGCCATCTTCGCTTCTGTCGCCGGGATTTTCGGGAAAGACTTCAAAAAGACCCCGGCCGATCATGGCCGCACGCTCGGTGCCCGTCGCTGCAAGATAGGCCCGGTTCACGTCGGCAATGGAATATTGAGGCGGATCGGCATTGAGCAACAGATAAGGACCGGGTGCCGCGTCGAATATGGCCTGGAAATCTATCTCGGGATCCGAACGGGCCATGGCTCTACATCTGCCCCGCAAAGGGCGATGCAATGAGGTCCAACCTCTGATTCGGCATTGCGTGCACTCCCCTGCTCCGGGCATGTGCGACCAATATTTTCATTGACTTAAGCCTAACCCATATCCTCATTCCTTGCAATGCGGGCTAACTTGTTTCGCTTGAGAGTCTAAACGGAAACTGGATCATTCCGGCGGAAATTGCCTTGCCTCCGGCGCCGCCCCTACCCAAATTCCACAGATGGCAATGGTTAATGGAACCCGGAATGGTGCGCGCAGGGAAAAGCTGCGGCTGTTCCTCTTGTTGCTTGGCATGATGCTGATCCTGCTTGCGCCCGTGGTGGGCGTCCTGCCCGGCCCCGGCGGAGTGATTCTGCTTGCCGCCGGACTCGCCCTCACCCTGAAGAACAGCAATTGGGCGAAGCGTGCTTATGTCCGCTTCAAGCAGCGCTTTCCAAAATATGGCCGCTGGGCCGATTGGAGCCTGCGCCGGAGAAGCTATTTCCGGCGTCTGAGGAGAAAAGAAGAAGCTGAGGAAGCCAATGATTGACTCAAGGGCCAGTTTTGCCTATCGGCGCTCCATCTGAGGCCGCCCGGCTGTGGCGGCCCTTTTCATTATGCTATTTGATTTGAGGAATGAGCGATGAAGCGCACCTATCAGCCGAGCAAACTCGTGCGCAAGCGGCGTCACGGCTTCCGGTCCCGCATGGCGACCCCGGGCGGCCGGAAGGTTCTGCGCGCCCGCCGCGCACGCGGCCGCAAGTCGCTGAGCGCCTGAGCCAGCCGAAAGACGCGCGCCCCATCCTGACGATCGGCAAGCGCGCGGACTTCCTGGCCGCCAACAAGGGTCAGCGCGTGGCCATGCCCGGCTTTGTGCTGTTGGTCCATGACCGCCTGGATGGCGACGCGGCCAAGCGCATTGGCATTACCGTTACGAAGAAGATTGGCGGCGCTGTCGTCCGGAACCGGATGAAGCGCCGTTTTCGTGCGCTTGCGCGGGAATTGCTGCCGGAACTCGGCAAATCCGGCGCCGATCATGTGCTGATCGGCCGGGCGGGCGGCGTTGAACGGGATTTCGGCCTGCTACGGGCGGAAATGGTGAAGGCGCTGCGGAAAACGTCCAGGCCCGTTGGGGCTGAGCCCGTCCAAGCCGCCCCCTTCGAGAAGAAGAGAAGCCCTTCTGCAACTTCAGGGCAAACCGTTGAGAAGAGCACAGGCGCCGGAGCTTCGCAGGCGCATGAAGGGCGCGGGGAAAAATGATCGCGCGCCTGTTCATCCTCATCGCCCGCTTCTGGCAACTGGGCCCATCCCGCATCCTGCCTCCTTCCTGCCGCTATGCGCCGAGCTGTTCCGAATATGCCATAGAGGCGCTTTACAAATATGGTGCGCTAAGGGGTGGCTGGCTGGCGATCAAAAGGCTAATGCGGTGCCATCCTTGGGGCGGTTCGGGCTACGACCCGGTTCCCTGAACAACGAAATCCAATAAGATTTGGGAGTTTTACGTGGACGACAAGCGCAACATCATCCTGGCGGTCGTGCTGACGGCATTGATCCTGTTTGGATGGCCCTATGTCGCCGAGAAAATCTATCCCACGCCCAAGCAGCCGTCCAAACAAGAGCAGCAGGCCAGCCCGGTCAGCGACGGCGGACCGGCGGCGGAAGCGCCCAAGGCCATTCGTCCGCTCAAACGAGCCCTTGCGGAAGCGCCTCGCGTCGGGATCGAAACGCCAAAGCTGGCGGGATCGATCAACCTGAAGGGAGCGAGGATCGATGACATCGTCCTCCACACCTACAAGCAAACGATAGAGAAGGACTCGCCCGACGTTCGCCTGTTCGCCCCCAGCGGCACCAAGGATGCCTATTTCGGCGGCTTTGGCTGGAGCGGGGATGGCGTCAAACTCCCTGACACCAATACGGTCTGGACTGCCAGCGGCGAAAAGCTCACCCCCACCTCGCCGGTGACACTTAGCTGGAACAATGGGCAGGGACAGCTTTTTGAAATCAAGCTGTCCGTCGACAATGACTATATGTTCACCGCCACCCAGAAGGTGAGCAACAGCGGCAAGGGAACGGTCGGTATCCGCCCCTATGGCTATATCAGCCACAAGGGCGTGTCGGAGGATCCGACAAGCTGGACCATCCACACCGGACCCATCGGGGTATTCGACGGCAAGGCCAATTATGATGTCGACTTCACCGATCTCGACGAAGAAGGCGACTCTGCCTTCACCAGCACCGGCGGCTGGATCGGCTTCACCGACAAATATTGGCTCTCCGCGCTGGTGCCCGACCAGAAAGCCGCCGTCCATGCCAAGTTCCGCAAGGGCGGCGACAATGTCTACCAGGCGGATTTCAGTCTGAACCCAAGCCTGGTGGCTCCCGGCCAGGCGGCGAGCCAAACCTCCCGCCTGTTCGTTGGCGCCAAGGAAACGCCTGTACTGGAGCGCTATCAGGACCAGGGCGTCACCCTGTTCGATCGTGCGATCGACTGGGGCTGGTTCTACTGGTTCGAAAAACCGATCTTTTTCCTGCTCCACTGGCTGTTCCAGGCGATTGGCAATTTTGGTGTGGCGATCATCTGCCTGACCTTCATTGTGCGCTTGCTGATGTTCCCCATTGCCCAGAAGCAATTTGCCTCCATGGCGGCAATGCGGGCAGTCCAGCCGAAGATGAAAGCGCTGCAGGAGAAGTACAAGGACGACAAGCCAAAGCTTCAGCAGGAAATGATGGAGCTGTACCGGCGTGAAAAGGTCAATCCGCTGGCCGGATGTCTTCCGATGTTCCTGCAGATCCCGATCTTCTTTGCGCTCTACAAGGTGCTGATGCTGGCCATCGAGATGCGGCACCAGCCGTTCGTGCTGTGGATCAAGGACCTTTCCGCGCCCGATCCGCTGCACATCCTCAATCTTTTTGGTCTGCTGGATTTCAATCCGCCCGCCTTCCTCGGCATCGGCGTGCTCGCGCTGCTGCTGGGCATCACCATGTGGCTGCAGTTCAAGCTCAATCCCGCGCAGATGGACCCGACGCAGCAGCAGATCTTCATGATCATGCCCTGGATGATGATGTTCATCATGGCGCCCTTTGCCGCAGGCCTGCTGGTCTACTGGATCACCTCCAACCTCCTCACCATCGCGCAGCAGAAATGGCTTTACAGCCGCCACCCTGCCCTGCGTGAGCCGGTGAAGGCGGAGTGATTACGGCTGCACGCTATTTTGTCGTCATCCCCGCGAAAGCGGAGACCCACCTCACCTCTACCCCCAACGTCGGGGCGAGAGCATAGATGGGTTCCCGCTTTCGCGGGAATGACGATAAGGAATTGATATGACCGAACAACTGGACCAAGACCCCATCGAAACCGCGCGAAAGATCTTCGCCGGGCCGATCGCGTTTCTGAAATCCGCGCCGGACCTTAAATTCCTGCCTGACCCCGTCGTGAAAGAGGTGGCTTTTGCCGGCCGCTCCAACGTCGGCAAAAGCTCCCTCCTGAACGCGCTTACCGGCCGCAATGGCCTCGCGCGCACGTCGAACACGCCGGGACGGACGCAGGAGCTCAACTTCTTCGACGTGGGCGAGCCGCTGCTGTTCCGGCTGGTGGACATGCCCGGCTACGGCTTTGCCCGTGCGCCCAAGGACATTGTCCGCAAATGGCGCTACCTGGTGAACGACTATCTGCGGGGACGGCAGGTGCTGAAGCGGACGCTGCTCCTGATCGACAGCCGCCACGGCGTCAAGGACGTCGACCGGGACATCATGAAGATGCTGGACGATGCGGCGGTCAGCTACCGCATCGTCATGACCAAGGCGGACAAGGTGAAGGCGAGCGACCTTGCCGCCACCTGCGAAGGGGTGACAGCGGAAATCCGCAAGCGCCCCGCCGCGCATCCCGACATCGTGGTGACCTCCAGCGAGAAGGGCATGGGGATTCCCGAGCTTCGCGCTGCCGTCATTGACGCGCTGGATTAGCGCACACCCTCTTGCCCTCCATCGTCATTCCCGCGTAGGCGGGAATCCATCTCCCGGAATTGCATCCAGCGAAAGTTCTGGAGATGGATCCCCGCCTTCAGCCGCAGGCTGAAGTTTATCCTGAGCGCCTGCCTTGCAGGCAGTCGAAGGGCGGGGGATAACGACCACTAGGGAAGCAACGGGAATGAAACTCTTCATCGGAAACAAGGCCTATTCAAGCTGGTCACTACGCGGCTGGCTGGCATGCAAGCAATCCGGCCTGCCGTTCGAGGAGGTGGTCGTTCCGCTTTACGACCAGGAATGGGAAATGCGGCGGCAGGGGGACGAATTCGCGCCCTCGTCCGGCAAGGTGCCGATCCTCTGGGACGGCGAAACGGTGGTGTGGGACAGCCTGGCCATTGTCGAATATTTGAACGACAAGACCGGCAACACCCGCTTCTGGCCGGAAGGGGAAGCGCCGCGGGGCATGGCGCGGTCGATGGCGGCGGAAATGCATTCGAGCTTCACCGCGCTCCGCCGCGAGCACAGCATGAACATCCGCCAGATCTATCCGCCGCATCAGCCCTCGCCAGAGGTGATGCAGGACATCGAGCGCATCATGCAGCTCTGGGCAGAGGCGCGGGCGCGATTCGGCGGCGCTGGCGATTTCCTGTTCGGCGAATTCAGCGCGGCGGACATCATGTTCGCACCGGTGGTGACGCGCTTCATCACTTATTCCCTGCCCGTCGCCCGCTTTGCCCAACCCTATATGCAGGCGGTCATCAGCCATCCCTTCATGCAGGAATGGATCGGCGGCGCGCAGGCGGAAGACTGGGTGATCGAGCGGTTCGAGCAGCCGGTGGGGTGATGAACGGGTAGTGGGTCTTTGCGATATTCATTATTCGTCATCCCAGCGAAGGCTGGGATCTCCCAAATCCTGGTTTTACGCTACTGATGGAGATCCCAGCCTTCGCTGGGATGACGTGTTCCGCTTTGGGTTATCCCCCCTTCCTCTCGAGCCACCTCAAAAACCGGCGCCATCCTTCCGCCGTTTATCCCCGCCGCCATATTCGTGCATGTCAATGTCGGGATAATGGCAAGGCCCATTGACCGACTGCCCGACAGCAATGAAAACACAATCGGCAGCGCTTTCGTTGACAAGGCAATGACCGTTGGCCACAGCCTTTGGAAAAACGGCAATGTCGCCCGCGCGCAGGATGGTGCGGCCTTCGTTTTCCACCAGCACCACCTCTCCTGACAGCATGATGACCATTTCATCCTCATCCTCATGCCAGTGCCGCTGCGCCGACCATGCGCCGGGTTTCAACACCACATGGCTCGCCCCGAAATCGGCAAAGCCAGCGGCAGGGGAAAGCCGACGATACCAGCGCCCCTGCACCTCTGCGGCATATTGCGGCGGATAGCCGGTGGCGTTGGTCTGCGGAATGGAGTCGAGGTCGAGCTTCGGCATCGAAAACATCTCCTGCTGGCCAAAAGCGCGCCGCTGCGCTAACCGGCGCGGATGGACAATATCCGTTCCTTCTTGACCGATCCGGTCGCGCTTGCAAGCCGGCTGATCGCCTGCCCCTCCGTCACACCCGCCACCGGGACGGTGTTCGAGGTGCTGGAGGAAATGCTGGTGGCGCTCGGCTTCGATGTCGAGCGTTTCCTAAGCGGCGAGGCTCCGGACGGGCCGGTCGAGAATCTTCTTGCTATCCGCAGCCATGGCGAAGGACCGCATTTCGCCTTTGCCGGGCACCTTGATGTAGTGCCGCCAGGCAATGGCTGGTCCACCGATCCCTTTGAACCGGTGCAGAAAGGCGACCTGCTTTACGGCCGTGGCGCGGTCGACATGAAGGGAAGCATCGCGAGCTTCGTTGCGGCAGTCGCCCAGACGAGTGCCCTACCCGGCACGATCAGCCTCATCATCACTGGCGATGAGGAAGGGGCGGCCGTTCATGGCACGCTCGCGCTCATGGATCGCATGGCCGAAAGGGGCATTGCGCCAGACCTGTGCCTCGTGGGCGAGCCAACCTCGGTCAATCGACTTGGCGACATGATGAAGATCGGCCGCCGCGGTTCGGTCAACATGTGGATCAGCGTGAAGGGTATGCAGGGGCATGTCGCCTACCCCCATCTCGCCAGCAATCCCATCAGTCCGCTGGTCCGTATTCTTGCCGCCATCGAAGCCATTGAACTCGACCAGGGAACCGAATGGTTTCAACCCAGCAATATCGAGATTACTGATCTGGAAGTCGGCAATCCCGCCACCAACGTCATCCCGGCGGAGGCAAAGGCGCGGATCAGCATCCGGTTCAACGACCAGCATACAGGGGCTCAATTGGTCGACCGCATTCGCGCGATCGTTAAAGCCGAGGGCGGCGAATTGCTCGCAAAGATCAGCGGCGAACCCTTTCTGACCCCGCCCGGCGACTTTTCCGCCATGATCGCTACAGCGATCCGCGACGCCACCGGGACCGAAGCGGAACTGTCCACCAGCGGCGGCACCTCCGATGCGCGTTTCCTTTCAAGGCTTTGCCCCGTGGTAGAATTCGGCCTCTGCAATGCGACGATGCACAAGCTCGATGAGGCGGTCGCCGTGCAGGACCTGGAAACGCTGACTCTGATTTACGCGAATGTGTTGCAACGGGTTTTGAGCGGCTGACACTGATTTCACATTCACCCAGAGGCCCGTCGTCCCTGCGCAGGAACGACGACCGACCTGTACAAATCCGCCTTCGCGGGATCGTATTATCCTACCCCCACCATTTCGGCCGCGCCCCAGGCGCCGCTGAAACGATGGAGATAATCCGACTCCGCTTCAGGCATTGAGAATAAATAGCCCTGAAAGATGGAACAGCCGATGATGCGGAGCATGTCCATCTGTTCCTTCCTCTCGATCCCTTCCACCACAACCTCCAGGCCAAGGCCCTGGATAAGGCCGATCACGGCGCTGCATATCGTCCGCGCCTCGGGGGAGATGACAATGTCGCGCACCAGGCTGCGGTCGATCTTCACCCGATCGACCGGTAGGTCCTTGAGGCGGGAAAGGTTCGAAAAGCCCGTTCCAAAATCATCAATGACGATCTTGATGCCCTCGCGGCGCAACATGCGCACCTGCATCAGGACGCGCGCGTCCATGTCCATGGCAAGCGTTTCTGTGATCTCCAGTTCCAGTTGGCCTGGCGCTACGCCATGCCGCTCCATGGCATTGCGCAGACGCGCGAAAAAGTCGGGCTGGGCCAGCTCACGGGTGCTGACATTGATGGCAAGACGCTGTTCTATGCCCCGGCGCACCCAGCTTGCGGCAGTGGCGCATACCTTGTCCATGACCCAATCGCCAAGTTCCACGATGACGCCGGTTTCCTCCGCCAATGGAACAAACGCTCCGGGAAGCATGATGTCCCGGTCCGGGTGCTTCCACCGCACCAGCGCTTCGGCCGCGATGATCCGGCCAGTGGTGATATCCAACTGCGGTTGGAACTGGAGCAGGAATTCGTCGCGTTCGAGACCGATGCGCAGGTCACGCTCCAGTTCGGCACGGCCAGCCATCATGTTCGCCAGTTCGTCATTGAAGAACTGAACGCGCCCGCGCCCATTGTCCTTCGCATGATACATGGCCATGTCCGCCGAGCGGAGGAGCGCATGGAGGTTGTCGCCATGCTGCGGATAGAAGGCAACGCCGATAGACGCGCCCAGATCGACTTGCTGCCCTCCTATATCGAACCGCTCGCCCAGGGCATATTGTACGGCACGGGCGATGCGCGGGGCCGTTTCGGTTGCTGGAAGCTGCGGGAAGAACAGGGTGAATTCGTCGCCCGCCAGCCGTCCCACGACTGCATCGCCACTGCCTGCGCCGACCTCTATCATCACCACTTCCCGCAAGCGCCCCGCTACGCGCGAAAGCAGTTGGTCCCCCGCCGCATGGCCCAGCGTGTCGTTGACCGACTTGAACCCGTCCAGATCGATGAAGAACAGGGCGGCCCGCCTATCCGGCGTCAACTCGGCAAGCAGACGTTCCACCTGGCGGCAAAAGCTTGTCCTGTTGGGCAGCGATGTGACCGGGTCGAACATCGCGAGCATCTGGACATTATCAAGGTTGGTGCGAACCTGGCTGAACAGGCTTTCCATGGCGACTGAAAGCTCCGGCAGGTCCTGCTTGACCGATTGGGGCACCTTGGCCCCCAAGTCCCCATGGGCGGCGGCCGTCAGCCGTTCTGTTGCCAGGTCCACCGACGCGGCAATGCCCGAAACCGTGCGCATTGCCGAAGCCCAGCACATGACACCGCACAAAATGGCGAGGATGAGGGCGCGGCTGATGCCCTGAACATCGTCATGGCCGCCCGTGCCCGCCAGGAGGGCGAGGATGAAAGCCACGGCGCCCGCACCTGCGGCAAAGGCGACGGCTCGGCTTTTCAAAGATACGCCTTCCATTGGCCCCCACATGCACAGGTCGTGTTCAAAGCAACACGTCGTCGCGGACCAGTTATGAATGGCAGTGGTTAAGAAAGTCTCTGCGTGAGTAAGTATTCTTACCTATTTTTGCGACGTAATATAATATAAAGCGCGCCTGCCCCGCCATGGCGTGGATGAGCGTTGCGAATACTGGCAATATTGGCGGCGTAAGCGCTACGATCCAGCCAATGACCGATTTCCGCACGTATGGCCCCCCGGCCCGGACGATCTTGCTGCGGATGGTCCTCGCGGGATTTTCCTGTAATAACAAGCAGCACGCGTGCACCGCGTGCCACTGCTTCAGCCAAAAAACGCTCGAGTCTTTGATGGGCAGCCGCAAGGCTGTTGCCATGCAGGTCGATTGACAGTTCCGGGGCGAGCTGCCCGCGAGTAATGCGCCTTTCCCAACCGCTGTCGAGAACGTCGGAGGGCGTCCGCCGCTGCTGAGCCCGCTGCACTGCGGCCGGCGGGGTTGTTAAGGATGCCGGAGGCGGCACGAAGGGCGCTGCCGGCGTCTTGCCACCATCCTGCGCCTGCTCCAGTTGCTTGACCGGAAGCCGCTTGAGCGGACGAACGGACCGGGCAAGCTGGTTCCAGGCAGCCCGCTCCTCAGGGCTGAGACTGCGTCGCGGCATTGTTCTGCATCAATCGCGCATAGCTTCCCTTGGGAAGCAGCAGGAGGGCGCTCCCCCGTGCCGACATGCCGCCCGCAATGGCCCGCGCTTCAGGGCCAGCGCCCCAGAATGTGTCGATCCGATTGGCACCCTTGATCGCTCCGCCAGTATCCTGGGCGACCCAAAGGCCATTGGGCTCCGCCCGGTCAAGCGCCAGATAGACCGGCGCTCCCAAGGGCACGAATTTGGGATCGGCAGCGGCGCTCACGCCGCCAACCACCGGCAGCGCCATTGCGCCCAGCGGGCCCGCCCCATTGATCTCGCGGAAGAAGACGAAACTCTTGTTTTCCTGCATGATCGCCCTTCCTTCTTCGGGATGGGCGCGCAAATAATCCATGATCCCCTGCATGCTGCTCTGGCCAGGACCCAATAATCCCCGGTCCCGCATCAGCTTGCCGATACCCACATAATCGCGGCCATTCTGGCTGTCATAGCCGATCCGCATGACCGATCCGTCGGGCAGGCGAAGGCGGCCGCTGCCCTGAACCTGAAGGAAGAAGAATTCGACCGGATCGGCCGCCCAGGCCAGTTCCAAGCCGCGTCCGGCAAGGGCGCCAGCCTCAATCGCGGCCCGGTCCTCAAAGGGAACGAAATTGCTGCCTTGAACCTTTCCCCGGATTTTCTTGCCCTTCAGACTTTCGCTGAAGAGCCCCAGGTCGACGTCCACCAGGTCGGGCGGACGGCGGTAGATTGGGGTTTGGTAGCCGGCACGCCTTTGCCGCGAGCCCAAAATCTCCGGCTCGAAATATCCCGTGGCATGTGCTGCCCCGTCCCCGACCTGCACGGTTTCGAAATGGCTGCTGAAGAAAGCGGCGGCGTCATTGTCATTCCATCCGGCCGCCGCCGAACAAGCGACCTGCCAGTCAGCGCCACTGGTAAGGCCGCTCTGGTCCGTGCGGCGGACAAGGGATGGACAGGATGTCCTGAACGCCTGCAGTGCCAGCCGCGTCTTTTCGGGCTCCAGCGTCAATGAACTGACCGGCGGACCCTGGACCACGCCCAAACCTCTGGCGGTCGCGGTTTCCGCGGAGGGAGCCGCTGGCGGCAACCTCTCCCCCGGTTTGGCAGGAACGGGCTTGGCGGCGGGAGGCTCAGCGGTCCGGGGCGGGCCGCCGCGGGGAACAACGCCCGCGCAGGCCGCGAGCAGCAAGGCAAGGGAAAAGCCAGCGGCAAAACGGATCGAATTCACGCTGCAAGCCTCCCTGGCAGATCAAGCCGCTTCGTCGGTCTCGGTCAACTTCCAGTTAGGATCGCTGCTCTTCACATCGCGGCTGAAGGTCCAGACGTCATGCGTGGGGACCGCATCCGTCATGGAGCCAGCGACGACATTTCCGTCCCTGTCGCGCGTCACCGCCGCAATGTCAGCATCGAAGCGCAGGGTGATGCTAGCGACAGAGCCGCTGATGGTGGCGTCGGAAATCTGTACCCGGTCAATGCGGATCAAACGGTTTTCCAGACTATGGCCTTCCGCTTCCCGTGCCTCGATGGCCTGCACGAAAGAACCGTAAACCTCATTGTCGCACAGATAGGCGAGTTCTTCCCTGTCGCCCTTCCAAAAGGCTTCAAGGATCATTCGGTAGGCGGATTTGGCCCCTTCCGCGAACTGGTTCACGTCAAAGCGGCGGTCCGCATTGATGATCGCGCGAATGCCGTTTTCGGCGGAGGGCGCAATAAGACCCTCGGGCGAGCGCACGGGCTCAGGCCGCATCTCTTCCACGCGCTTGGGCGTCAGCACCGGCATGGGTGCGCGATCTTCGGCCTGAGGGGCGGGCTGCTGCTCATGCCCGGTTCGCTTGCCGAGCACCGAATAGAGGCGCAAGCCAAGAAAAGCCGCCACCATGGCCAGAATGACGATGACTGTCACTACAAACTCCGAATATTCCAGCGATCAACATAGGGATGATTCGCTGCGGTTTCAAATCCCGTTAGCGCAGATTAGCTGTTTATTGCCGCATTGCCCTTCCCTCTGCTGCCTGCTAATCGCCCGGATCAAGGCGGGCCCAGGGGTCCCTCGATATCATTCAGTTTCTGAAGGACGGGTAATGGCAGAACAAGAAGGCGGGATGGACAATTCGGAAACGCTGGCCAACGGCGCAGACAATCTGCCGCAAATTGGCCTCATTTCCCAATATGTGAAGGACCTTTCCTTTGAAAATCCCAATGCGCCCGCCGTCTATCAATGGCAGGCCCAGCCGCAGATCGACGTGCAGTTCAACATCGGCGCCAATCAGGTGGGTGAGGAAGTGCATGAAGTGCTTCTGAAGCTCGACGTAAAGGCAACGGCAAGCGAAGGCGTCGCCTTCCAGGTCGAGCTTTCCTATGCGGGACTATTCGGCCTCCGCAATGTCGCGGCCGAACAGGTCCAGCCGTTCCTTTATGCCGAAGCGCCCCGCCTGCTCTTTCCCTTCGCGCGCCGGGTGCTCGCCGATGCCATCCGCGATGGCGGCTTCCCGCCGCTGCTGCTGGAGCCGATCGATTTCGGCGCGCTCTATATGCAGCAGGCCCAGGCCGCAGCCCAGGCACAGCAGGACGGCACCGTCGGCCACGCCTGATCTTCGCGAGGCTTATTGGTCTATGCATTCCCTCCCTTTCGTTCGCGCTGAGCCTGTCGAATCCCCTTCCTTTCGCGAAGGAACGAGAGGCCTTCGACGGGCTCGGGACGAACGGATCAAGGGGGCGATGCTGTGAGCCTGCTCAGGGCCACAGGGACCATCGGCGGCCTGACGCTGATCAGCCGCATCCTTGGCATGGTCCGGGACATGCTGATGGCTCGATTCGTGGGCGCGGGTTTTGCATCGGACGCTTTCCTGATCGCCTGGAGATTGCCGAACCTTTTCCGCGCTCTTTTTGCCGAGGGCGCGTTTGCCGCCGTGTTCGTTCCGATGTTCAATCGGACGATGGCGCAAGCGGACAAGGACGCCCCTGGATCAGGCAAGGACGCGGCCGTGGCTTTTGCGGGGCAGGTCCTTTCGGTCCTTTTACCCATTTTGCTCATCTTCACGCTCATCATGATGGCGGCGACCGGCCCGGTGGTCTGGGCCATGACCGGCGGGTTCCCAGATGGAGGCCCAGCCAAGTTCGCGCTCGCCAAGCATCTGACGCAGATCACCTTTCCCTATCTCGCGCTGATCTCGCTGGTTTCGCTGCTCGGCGGCATATTGAACTCGTTGAACCGCTTCTGGGTGAATGCGGCAGCGCCGATCCTGCTTAACATCTGCATGATCGTGGCGATTCTTTTCTTCAGGGGAGAGAGCCAGGTCGACACGGCCGAGACCCAAGCCATCGCGGTCACCGTATCGGGCCTCCTGCAACTGCTCTGGCTGATCTGGTCCTGCCGCCAGGCCGGGGTTGTCCTTCGGCTCGGGCTGCCGCGCCTGTCCCCCGACGTCAAGAAGCTGTTGAAGCTCATCGGCCCCGCCGCGCTGGGCGCAGGCGCCATCCAGTTCAACCTGCTGGTTTCCACATCCCTGGCCGCGCGTTTCCTGCCTCAGGGTGCGGTGTCCTATCTTTATTATGCCGACCGGCTGAACCAATTGCCCCTGGGCCTTATCGGCATTGGCGTGGGCACCGCCATGCTGCCTGCCCTCTCCCGCCAGATCGGGTCGGGCAATGAAGCGGCGGCAGGCAATACGCAGAACCGGGCGATGGAACTGGCCCTCTTCCTCTCGCTCCCGGCGGCGGTCGCGCTGTTCGTGTCCGCCGTGCCGATCATCCGCGGCGTGTTGCAGCATGGCGCCTTCACCGCCGCCGATACTATCGGCAGCGCTAGTGCTCTTGCAGCCTTCGCTATCGGCGTCCCCGCCTATGTACTGATCAAGGTGCTGACGCCCGGCTTTTACGCCCGGCAGGACACGAAGACGCCTGTGCGGATCGCGGTGTTTTCCATGCTCTTCAACCTTGGCGGCAATCTCATCCTCATCTGGCCCTTCGGCCATGTTGGCGTCGCGATCTCGACCGCGATTGCCGCATGGATCAATGTCGCCATGCTGTACTGGACTTTGCACCGGCGGGAGCAGTTGCAGATGGACGAACGCTTCAAGGGAAAGGCTGTGCGCATCATCTTCGCCAGTCTCGTCATGTCGGCATTGCTCTGGCTGCTTAATCCCTGGCTCGATCCCTATATGGCCAAGAGCCTCCTTGAGCGAGTGGTGGCGCTTGGCCTGCTTTGCGGCCTCGGCGCCCTGACCTATGGGCTTGCGGCGCTCGCCCTTGGCGCTTACAGCATCGCCGAACTCAAGTCCCAGATCTCCCGTCCCAGCACAGCGAGCCAATAACAATGCGTGTCCTTTCCGGCATCCAGCCGACCGGCAATCTTCATCTCGGCAATTATCTGGGGGCAATCCGCAACTGGGTGCGGATGCAGGATGAAATGGACGCGGGCAGCCAATGCTTCTTCTTCCTGGCCGACCTTCACAGCATCACCGTGCATGAAACGCGGGAGCAGCGCATCCGCAACGTCCGCGAAATGGCGGCGGCACTGATCGCTTCGGGGATTGATCCCGAACGTTCGGTCCTTTTCAATCAGGCGCGTGTCCCCGCGCATTCGGAGCTCACCTGGCTGCTCAACGGCACCGCCCGCATGGGCTGGCTGAACCGCATGACGCAGTTCAAGGACAAGGCTGGCAAGCACCGTGAGGGCGCCAGCGTCGGCCTGTTCGTCTATCCGGTGCTCCAGGCGGCCGACGTGCTGCTCTATCAAGCAACGCATGTGCCAGTGGGCGAGGACCAGAAACAGCATCTGGAACTCGCACGTGACATCGCGATCAAGTTCAACACGGATTTCGGCGTGGATCTCTTCACCCTGCCCAATCCGATCATCCCCAAGGAAACCGCGCGGATCATGTCCCTGCGCGACGGCAAAGCGAAGATGTCCAAATCGGACCCCTCGGATATGAGCCGAATCAACCTGATCGACGATGACGACATGATCATGCAGAAGATCCGCAAGGCGAAAACCGATCCGGAACCGCTGCCTGACAATATGCAGGCGCTGGAGGACCGTCCCGAGGCCGCCAATCTGGTCGGCATCTACGCCGCGCTTGCCGGCATGAGCGCCGACGCTGTATGCCTTGAGTTCGCTGGCAAGGGCTTCGGAGCCTTCAAACCAGCCTTGGCCGATCTTCTGATTGCCGCGCTCCGACCCATCCGGGAACGGTTTGAAGGGTTGAAAGCCGACAGCGCGGAACTGGATGGCATTTTGGAGCGCGGGGCCGAAAAGGCCCGCGCGGCGGCCGCCCCGACCCTCGCAGGTGCTTATGAAGCCTTGGGGCTGATGGCTTAGGTTCGGCCAAAGGATAAACCGTCGTCTCTGTGAAGCCAGGGACCCGCTTTCCCAACCCGCCGACACTCCGCCACGCACCATCGCGGTCTGTTCAATATTTGTTCAGTTGCCTTTTCCTATTCTGACGCCCACATTGGAGTCAGGGCTTCGGCCTTGCAGGATTGAGCGCCATGAACTTGTTCAAAAAAATCACCTTGATAGCTGCGCCAGCGGCGGCGTTGCTTGCGCTTTCGGGCTGCGCCACGCCGTTCAAGGCTGATGTCGCGCGCTTTCAGCAGATGCCCGCGCCGCAGGGTCAGAGATTCGCGGTGGTCGCGGACGACCCGGCGTTGAGCGGCGGGCTGGAATTTTCCAGCTATGCCGATCTGGTGGCGAGCGAGCTTGCCCGTTTCGGCTATGTGCCGACCAGGGATCCGGCTTCGGCCGATCTGATCGTGCGCCTTGACTATGGCATTGACAATGGACGGGAAAAGGTCCGGAGCACCGGCTTCTACGATCCGTTTTTCTACCGGCCTTACGGCTTCCATCCCTGGGGCTTTTATGGGCGGCACTATATGTACGGCTTCTATGACCCGTTCATGTTCGGTCCGGGCTATGCCGATATCGACAGCTACACCGTCTATACCAGTGATCTCACCATGAAGATCGACCGGGCGGCGGACGGCAAACGGCTGTTCGAAGGAACGGCAAAGGCGCAGTCGACAAGCAATAAGCTCACTTATCTCGTTCCCAATCTTGTAGAAGCGATGTTCACTAATTTCCCGGGCCAGTCAGGCGAAACGGTTCGCATCACGGTGGCTCCGGAAAAGAAATAAGGCAGGCTCCCAGCTTTGCCAAATTGGACCCGGCGGTTGCCAAGACCGCCGGGTTCCTTTTGTTTGGGGGAAGTGAGCCATGCGGCATATAATTCCGGGATGACCGGATGGGCCTCCAACCGAGCATCATGCTTCACGTCGTCCCTGCGCAGGCAGGGATGACGGGGAAATGTCAAAAAAACCTATGGCCCGCCCGCAGCGCCGAGCATCCGGACAAAAAAACATCCCTTCCCCGCAGGGGAAGGGATCATTGGCGGAACCTCGCCCAAAACAGGCTGTTACCCTATCCTCAAGCCTCCAGTTGCTTCTGAAGTGCCCTGATGTCTGCGTCGATATCGGCATCATGCGCCCGAAGGGCCTCTATCGTACGCACCGCATGAATGACTGTGCTATGGTCGCGCCCTCCGAAAACCCGGCCGATTTCGGGCAGGGAACGGGGGGTCATCTTCTTAGCGAGATACATGGCGATCTGGCGCGGCCGGGCGACGGCGCGCGCGCGGCGCTTCGAGCGCATTTCCGACGGATCGATATGAAAATGCCGCGCCGTAGCTTTCTGGATTTCGTCGACCGTGATGCGCCGGGCATTGGCACGGACGAAATCGGCCAGCATGGTCTGCGCAAATTCCAGGTCGATCTGCCGCCCGGTCAGTGAGGCATAAGCGACCAGCTTGTTGAATGCGCCTTCCAGCTCGCGAATATTGGTGCGGACGTTGCGGGCCAGGAAATCGACCACCGCGACCGGCACATCGGTATCCCGGGCCTCCGACCTTTTGCGCTCGACGATGGCGAGCCGCAGGTCCAGATCAGCCGCATGAATGTCCGCGACAAGCCCGCCAGCCAGCCTGGAGAGGATACGCGGATCGACCGCATCCAGCATATGCGGCGCACGGTCGGCGGTGATCACCAGCCGGGCGCCGCCTTCAACGATCTCATTGATGGTGTGCAGAAACTCTTCCTGCGTCGATCCCTTGCCGGCGATGAACTGGATGTCATCGATCAGCAGCAGTTCGGCGCTGCGCAGCCTTGCCTTGAAGGCCATCGTTTCATTGGCCCGCATGGCCGTGACGAACTCATACATGAACTTTTCGGCGGACATGTAGATGATCGTCGCGCCGGGATGAGCCTCTTGATAGGCACCGCCCAAGGCATGGAGCAGGTGAGTCTTGCCCTGCCCGGTTCCGCCATGCAGGAACAGCGGATTGAACCGGGGACGTTCCGGCGACGCCATTGCCTGCGCCGCGTGAAAGGCCAGGCGGTTCGATTCTCCGGTAACGAAGCTGTCAAAGCAGTAGCGCGGCTGAAAGCTGTTCGCTGCAGGCTCGGGTGTCAGCACCACCACCGGAACGGGAGCGCCCAAAGGAGCCGAATAAGCCTGCAAGGCAACGCTATCGGGGCCGCGCATGACCCGCACGCCATCAACGCCCAGATTGGCGCTGCGCCAGGCCAGCCGCAGCCGGTCCTGGAAATTCGCCGCGACAAAATTGGCGGAAAAATCCGAAGGAAGCCAAATCTCCAATGTCCGGCTCAGGTCGCAATATTCCCCCAAGCGAGCCGAGCGCAGCCATTGATCAAAGAGCTTGCTGCCCAGGTCACGCCGAAGTCCGGCGCGAATCCGTTCCCAAGCGAGACCCAGCGCAGAGGACTCCTCCCCGTGCGGCGTACAGCCGTTGCCGGCTGAAAGGCCCGCAATATTAGCCAGCTTTTCCGACATGTTCGTGCCAAACCCCAAGTCCAATGCCCCCCACACGGCCTGTTTCCAGTCCAGCGAAAACCCAGGTTACACTCTATCCAACCCGAGCGCACAAACGCGTTCGAGTGACCACCACAAGTGCCTTGCAAAATACCCCGGATCGATTCGTTCCGGCCTGGGAGTCGGGTTTAGGACGCCTCAAAAGAGTCGATCAAGGGAGGGAGCATTCAAAAAATTGAAATATTCTGATTGACTCAGGAAAGCCGGGACATAGCAGCGCCAAACCATTTAACTGACTGAAAATACAGAAAAATCTTCGTCAAGAAACATGCTGCACCGCATCGAATCGCCGGAATTCCTTATGTTACAACGGCGTTACGATCGCATGACAAGAGCCCGGCGGAGGTCCCTCCACCGGGCTTGCAATGTGACTTCTGTTCAGGATCAGCCGAGGGCGGCGACGGCCTTGGTCAGGCGGCTGAACTTGCGCGAGGCGGTATTCTTATGCACGACACCCTTGGCGACACCGCGGGCGAGTTCCGGCTGCACCTGCGCCATGGCGACGGTCGCAGCTTCCTTGTCGCCAGCGGCGATGGCGGCCTCAGCCTTCTTCACATAGGTGCGGATGCGGCTGATGCGGTTGCCATTGATCGCTGCCCGGCGCGCATTGCGGCGGATACGTTTTTTTGCCTGCGGCGTATTTGCCATGCCTGTCCTCGAAACAAGAATTCAAGAAAAAAGGCGCAGGAATCGCTCCCGCGACTTTAGAAGGGCCGCCCATTACCGCGAAGCCATGCCAACGTCAACCGATCAACGCTGGCATTTCGGGCAGAAAAAGGTCGATCTGCCGCTGTCCACTCTCCGGCGGATGATCGAGCCGCAATGGCATAACTCCCCCTCCCGGCCATAAACGCGCCATTGCTTAGAGAAATAGCCCAGCTCGCCGTCCGGCCGCGCATAGTCGCGCAAGGTCGACCCGCCCGCCAGAATGGCAGCAGAGAGGACCTCCTTCACCGCCGCCGCCAGCCGGTCGAGACGCGCCGCCCCAATCTTGCCGCTCGCCCGCGTGGGCGCGATCCCAGCCATGTTGAGCGCTTCGCACACATATATATTGCCGAGCCCCGCCACGATGCGCTGGTCCAGCAAGGCCGCCTTGATGGGAGCGGCCTTCCCCGCCAGCACCCCGGCAAAATAGCCGCCGTCGAATCCGGCGCTGAGCGGCTCGGGCCCCAGCCGTGTAAAGGGCTCGAAGCTTTCCCATTCCTCCGTCCGCACAAGGTCCAGCGATCCAAAGCGCCGCGGATCATTGAGCGCCAGAATATGGCCGGCCCCGGTCTCCAGAATCAGATGGTCATGCGCCCCGATGCTGGCAGGGTCGATCCGCCAGCGGCCCGACATGCCCAGATGAAAGATCAGCGTATCTCCGCGATCGACGGAGATCATGCCATATTTGGCGCGCCGCGAGAGCCCGGTGACTCGCGCCCCCGTCAGCCGTTGCCGCAGATCAGGAGGAATGGGCCAGCGCAGGTCCGCCCGGCGCGGCTCCACCAATATAAGCACCTGCCCCTCCAGCACGGGGCGGAGACCGGCGACGGTCGTTTCCACTTCAGGCAACTCAGGCATGACTTTGCGCTTATCAGGCTTTGCGCGCACGACAAGACTGGCTAGAGGGAAACGCCATGAGCGAAACAGTATCCTTCGGTTATACAGACGTGGATGCGTCGGAAAAGACCGGCATGGTCCGCGGCGTCTTCAGCAATGTGGCGGCAAAATATGACCTGATGAACGATGCCATGTCGGGCGGCCTGCATCGCGTGTGGAAGGATATGTTCGTCCGCCGCGTAAAGCCGCGCCAGGGCGAGAAGATCCTCGACATGGCCGGGGGCACTGGCGACATCGCCTTCCGCCTCCATCGCGCGGGCGCCGCGGTCACGGTTGCCGACATCAATCCGGAAATGCTTGCCGTCGGCATGGAAAGAGCCAGGAAACGCGGGCTGACGGGCCTCGTCTGGGCCGAGGAGAATGCCGAGACGCTGAGCTTCCCCGACCGGCAATTCGACGCCTACACCATTGCCTTCGGCATCCGCAACGTGACGCAGATCCAGCGGGCACTGGAAGAGGCGCACAGGGTATTGAGATATGGCGGCCGCTTCTTCTGCCTGGAATTTTCGACAACCCTTTGGCCCGGTTTTGCAGACATCTACGATGCCTATTCCCACCGCCTGGTGCCCAAGCTCGGCAAGCTGCTCGCCAAGGATGAGGACAGCTATCGTTATCTGATCGAATCGATCCGCCGCTTTCCTGACATGCCCAGCTTTGAGGGCATGATCCGCCAGGCGGGCTTTGTACGCACGCGCGTGGAGCCGATGCTCGGCGGGCTGGTAGCGATACATAGCGGTTGGAAGATCTGACCGCGTGACCACCAATGTCACTCATCTGTGGCGCCTGCTGAAATGGGGCCGCACGCTCGCCCGGCACGGCGCACTGCGCGGGATCGAGAAGGATCCGCTCACGCCTGCCCCCGTGCGCCGTCTGGCGCGGCTGGCACGCTTTGGCGCCCGCATACCGAAGCAGCCGCAATATGCCGAGGCATTCCAGGCCATTGGCCCTGCCGCCATCAAGCTCGGGCAGACCCTCGCCACGCGCCCTGACCTGGTTGGCCTGGAGGCAGCCGAAAACCTGCTTTCATTGCAGGACGCTCTGCCGCCTGTCCCTTTCCCGCTGATCCGGGAGCAGATCGAACAGAGCTTTGGCCAGCCGGTGGAACGGCTCTATGCTTCATTCGAGGAACTGCCGGTCGGCGCTGCGTCGATTGCGCAAGTCCATCGCGCCACCACGCCAGATGGCCGTAAGGTCGCCGTAAAGGTGCTGCGGCCCGGCATCGCGCAGCAGTTCAGCCGCGACATCGAAACCTATGAATGGGCCGCTGCGCATCTGGAGCTGCTGGGCGGCGAAGTCTCCCGCCTGCGCCCCCGGCAGGTGATCGCCAATCTGAAGCGCTGGACCATGCGCGAGCTGGACCTGCGCCGCGAGGCCGCCTCCGCCTCAGAACTCGCTGAGGCCATGGTGGCCGAGCCCGGTTATATCGTACCCGCCATCGATTGGGACAGGACGGCGGGCCGCGTCCTCACACTGCAATGGGTGGACGGGATCAAGATTTCGGACCGCGAAGCGCTGGTCGCCGCCGGACATGATGTGAAGGCCATCTCCTCCCGGCTGGTCAATGCCTTCCTGCGGCAAGCGATTTCAGAGGGCTTCTTCCACGCCGACATGCATCAGGGGAACCTTTTCGTTACCCCTGAAGGACATATCGCCGCCATCGATTTCGGCATCATGGGCCGCATCGACCGCCGCGCCCGCGTGTGGCTTGCCGAAATCCTCTACGGCCTGCTCACCGGCAATTACCGCCGCGTGGCCGAAATCCATTTCGAGGCGCAATATGTGCCCGCCCATCATGATGTGGAGGAATTCGCCACGGCCCTCCGCGCCGTGGGCGAACCGATGCGCGGAAAGCCGGTGAAGGACCTGTCCGTCGGCCAGATGCTCGACGGCCTTTTCGCCATCACGCGCGATTTCGACATGCAGACCCAGCCGCACCTGCTGCTGCTGCAAAAAACGATGGTCATGGTGGAGGGCGTCGCCAACAGCCTCGATCCCGACATTAATATGTGGGAAACCGCCGGTCCCTTCGTGCGGGAATGGATCAGGAGCGAGCTTGGCCCCGAAGCCGCGCTCGCCGACAGCCTGATCGAGAATTGGCGCACTTTCCGGCGCCTGCCTGCCCTTATCCGCCGCATCGAGGCGCGCTATCCCGAAGCAGGCGGCGCCCCGCCCCCGCTTCCCCTGCCGGACATACAGATCATCCGCGTGGGTTCGGGCTGGCGATATGCGCTGACCGCAGGCATGGCGCTGATGGCTGGCGCTGCGGGCATGTGGCTGGCGATGCTGTGATCGCCAGTTCCCCTCCCGCCTGCGGGAGGGGTTAGGGGGAGGGCGTGTCACTACGCTTCCCTTACGGGCTCTCCCTCGCCCCCCCGCACGCGTGAAGGGAGAGCTGCAGCCCCTAGCCTTCCCCCGCAGACTCGCTAATAAGCAGCAATAATGAGCAAGCGCATCCTCCTCATCGTCGGCGGCGGCATCGCGGCCTATAAGGCTTGCGAACTCATCCGCCTGATCCGCAAGGCGGGGATGAGCGTTCGCTGCGTCCTGACCGAAGGCGGGGCGCAGTTCATCACCCCAATGACCCTTGCGGCGCTTTCGGAACAGCCCGTCCATACCAGTCTGTGGGATTTGAAGGATGAGGCGGAGATGGGCCATATCCAGCTCTCGCGAGAGGCCGACCTGGTCGTCGTCTGCCCAGCTACTGCGGACCTTATCGCGAAAATGGCGGTCGGCATTGCCGACAGCTTGGCCACCACGCTGCTTCTCGCTACCGATAAGCCAGTACTTATCGCCCCCGCCATGAACGTCCGCATGTGGGAGCATGCCGCCACTGCCCGCAATGTCGAGAAGCTGCGCGGCGACGGCATCCGCATATTGCAGCCGGATGAAGGGCCGATGGCATGCGGCGAATTCGGGGCTGGCCGCCTGCCAGAACCCGAGCGCATCTTCGAAGAGATAAGCAAAAGCCTATACGTGATAGCCGATAAGGAAAAGCTTTCTCCCAAGGGAAAGCTTTCCGGCAAGCATATCCTTGTCACTGCCGGGCCCACGCACGAGCCGATCGACCCCGTCCGCTACATCGCCAACCGCAGTTCGGGCCGGCAGGGCTATGCCATAGCCGCAGCACTGGCGGAGCAAGGCGCGCAGGTGACCCTCATCTCCGGCCCTGTCCATCTCGCCACCCCCGCAGGGGTTACACGCATCGATGTCGAGACCGCGCGCGAGATGCAGGCCGCCGTCGACGCCGCCCTCCCCGCCGACGCCGCCATCATGGTCGCCGCCGTCGCCGACTGGCGCGCAGAGGCGAACGGGCAGAAGATCAAGAAGAAGGGCGATACGCCCCCGCCGATCAAATTGACGGAAAATCCCGACATTCTTTTAGGCCTCGCTCGTCACGCGCAGCGCCCGGCGCTCCTCATCGGCTTTGCCGCAGAGACCGAGCATGTGCTGGAGCACGCCCAGGCCAAGCTTGCGAAGAAGGGCTGCGACTGGATCGTGGCCAATGACGTGTCCGGGGACGTAATGGGAGGCGAGAACAACACCGTCCATATCGTTACCAAAAGCGGCGTCGAGAGTTGGGAAAAGCTCTCCAAGGACGCCGTTGCCCGCAAACTGACGGAGAAGATCGCCGATGCACTCACACCCCCTGCCTGATATCGAAATCCGCCTGAAGCGCCTGCCTCATGGGGAGGGGCTGCCGGTGCCGAGCTACACTACTGATGGCGCTGCGGGCATGGACGTCGTGGCGGCGGAAGAACTGACGCTCGCGCCGGGCCAGCGCCATGCAGTCGCCACGGGTTTCGCGGTGGCCATTCCCCATGGCTATGAAATCCAGGTCCGCCCCCGCTCGGGTCTCGCCCTCAAACATGGCATCAGCGTGCCCAACACCCCCGGCACCATCGACAGCGACTATCGCGGCGAGCTGAAGATCATCATGATCAATCATGGCAGCGAGCCCTTCCCCATCAGGCGCGGCGACCGCGTGGCCCAGATCGTCCCCGCCCCCGTCCAGCGCGCCCGCTTTGCCGAGGTGGCGGAGTTGGACGACACCACACGGGGCGCGGGCGGATTTGGGTCGACGGGGGTGTGAGACAGCGAAGTCGAGGGACATTGGCTTGAGGCAGCATGCCTAGATTTTGCTCGGCATGAACGGATATACATTGCCTATGCCCATGACCCTGACCGACGCCCAACTCGAGCGCTACGCCCGCCATATCATCCTCCGCGAAATCGGCGGCACCGGCCAGGCACGGCTGCTCGAAAGCCATGTCGCAGTCGTCGGCGCGGGCGGCATTGGCAGCCCCGCGATCCTCTATCTCGCTGCGGCAGGCATCGGCCAGCTCACCGTCATCGATGATGATGCGGTGGCCCTCTCCAACCTCCAGCGGCAGGTCCTTTTCACCACCGCCGATATTGACCGTCCCAAGGCTGACGCTGCAAAGGAAGCTGTTGCCCGCCTGACGCCCGACGCCGCCATCATCCCCCTCAGCCAGCGCATCACCGGTGAAAATGCTGAAACCCTGCTCGCCGGGGCCGACGCAATCCTCGACGGCTGCGACAATTTCGAAACCCGTCTCGCCGTCGCCGACGCTGCAACGCGCCTCAAAATCCCGCTCATTTCCGCTGCGGTGGGTCAGTTCGAAGGACAGCTCGGCGTCTATCGCGGCTGGGAAGCGCACAAGCCCTGCTACCGCTGCCTTGTCGGTTCCGATCCGGCGCAGGCAGAGGCAAGCTGCGCCGACCAGGGCGTCATCGGCGCATTGACCGGCGTTCTTGGAAGCCTCGCCGCCCTGGAAACCATCCGCGCCCTTGTCCCCTTCGGGGAGGACGCAGCGGGCAAGCTCCTCATCGCCGACCTCCTCTCGCTTCGTTTCCGCACGCTCAGCCTTCCCAAAGACCCCGGATGCCCCACATGCAGCCGCTGAAGATCGTCATCCTCACCCCTGATCCCGAACGCTTCCGGGGCGCCCTCACCCTCGCAGCCGCCCATGCCGCGCTTGGGGGAGAAGTCGCGATCTTCTGCCAACTCGAAGCCGCCGCCCTCCTGCGCGAGCCCTTTACCGCGCCCAAGGATGCGGAACATGAGGACAAGGGCCTCCCCCCGCTCGCCGAGCTGATGGACGACGCAGCCGAACTTGGCGTCCGCCTTGTTGCGTGCCAGAGCGGCATGGAGTTGTGCGGGATGGATGCGAAGGACTTGCCGCCGGGTGCTATTGTGGGCGGACCGGTAAGTTTTCTGCAGGCGGTCGGGGATGGAGAGCGGCTTCTGGTGATCTGAAGACGCGAATTATCATATCTCGTAAGGATCAGCCCAGCATCTCGGCCACCCAAGCCGGCACTAGCTCCCCAGCCTTCCCCAGCCGCGTCTCATCGAAATAGATGCTCCCCACCGAGGGATCGAGGTTCAGTTCCAGCGTCCGTGCGCCATGGTAGCGGGCCGTCTGCACGAACCCTGCGGCCGGATAGACCGCGCCCGAAGTTCCCACCGACACGAACAGGTCGCATTTGCCCAGCGCCCGGTCGATCCGCTCCATCTCGTAGGGCATCTCGCCAAAGAACACGATGTCGGGCCGCAGCTTCAACGCGCCGCACCCGCCACATTCCGACCCAGGCGGCATTGCTCCCGTCCAGCCCACCGCCTTCCCGCACCCGGCGCAAAGGGCGGAGAGCAGCTCGCCATGCATGTGCAGCACCCGCTTCGCTCCCGCCCGTTCATGCAGGTCATCGACATTCTGCGTGACGATCAGCAGCTCGCCCGGCCACTCCGCGTCCAGGCAGGCAAGCGCCTCATGCGCCGCATTGGGCTTCACCCTATGCAGCTTCGCCCGCCGCTCGTCATAGAAGCGGTGCACCAGCTCCGGGTCGCGGCGCAGCGCTTCGGGCGTGCATACATCCTCCACATGATGCCCCTCCCACAGGCTGTCGGGCCCGCGAAAGGTGGCAAGCCCGCTCTCGGCGGAAATTCCGGCGCCCGTCAGGACAAGGATGTTGCGAATATCTTCCATGACCGCCATGAAGCACGGGCAAAGGGAAAGTTTCAAGACATGACGAAAATAGGCATTTACGGCGCCGCAGGCCGCATGGGGCAGGCAATAGCGCAGGCAGCAGCCGAGGCGGGTCTTTCCGTCGCGGGCGGAGTCGACCGGCCGGGCACCACCGCCTTGATTGCCGGTCAGGCCATCGGCGCGGATCCCGAGGCGCTGGCGCTCGCAAGCGGCGTCCTCATCGACTTTTCGGTTCCCGCCGCGCTGGACGCGCATCTTGCCGCCTGTGCAGTGGCGGGCAAGCCCATCGTCATCGGCACGACCGGCCTTGAAGCGCAGCATCACGCGCTGATCGACAAGGCGGCACAGTCCATTCCCGTCCTCCAGACCGGCAACACCTCGCTGGGCGTCAACCTGCTCGCCGCACTGGTGGAGGAAGCCGCCCGCCGCCTGGGCGAGGATTGGGACATCGAAATCGTCGAGATGCACCACCGGCACAAGGTCGACGCCCCCTCCGGCACGGCGCTACTGCTCGGCGAGGCGGCGGCGCGCGGGCGCGGCATCACGCTCGCCGAGCATAAGGCGAGCGGCCGTGACGGCATCACCGGCGCGCGCAAGGCGGGCGACGTCGGCTTTGCGGCGCTACGCGGCGGCTCGGTCGCGGGCGATCATCAGGTGATCCTTGCCACCGAAGGCGAGCGCATCGAGCTCGGCCACCGCGCCGAAAACCGCACCATCTTCGCGCGCGGAGCAATAAAGGCGGCGCAATGGCTGCGCACCCAGCCCCCCGGCCGCTATGACATGAAGGGCGTTCTGGGGCTGTAACGCACCCGTTCCGGGCCGAGCCTGTCGAAGCCCATATTCTTTTGAAAAGAAGAAAGCCCTTCGACAAGCTCAGGGCGAACGGGACCTGGGGCAATGAAAAAAGCCGACATCTTCGAATTCTACCGCCGACTCGCCGAAACCAATCCAGCGCCGGAGACGGAGCTGGAATATGGCAATGTGTACCAGCTCCTCGTCGCCGTGGTCCTGTCGGCGCAAGCCACCGACGTCGGCGTCAACAAGGCGACCCGCGCCCTTTTCCAGAAAGTGAAAACCCCGCAGCAGATGCTCGATCTGGGCGAGGATGGCCTCAAGGAGCATATCAAGACCATCGGCCTCTTCAACGGCAAGGCAAAGAACGTCATCGCCCTCAGCCAGATCCTCGCCGACCGATATCGCGGCGAGGTTCCGGCCGACCGCGACATTCTCCAGACCCTCCCCGGCGTTGGCCGCAAGACCGCCAATGTCGTCATGAACTGCGCCTTCGGAGCGGAAACCTTCGCGGTCGACACCCACATCTTCCGCATCGGCAACCGCACCGGCCTCGCCCCCGGAAAGACGCCGCTCGCCGTCGAACTGAAGCTCGAAAAGGAAACGCCCCAGCCTTTCCGCCGGCACGCGCATCATTGGCTGATCCTGCATGGCCGCTATATCTGCAAGGCGCGGCGCCCCGAATGCTGGCGCTGCCCGGTCGCGGACCTGTGCCGCTACAAGCCGAAGACACCGCCACCTGCCGAACGCTAACCGGCATTCGCGGCGGAACGTCCTCTATTCAGGATGAATTCATGTCAGGGCTCATAGAGTAGCTTGCTTTTCCAAGGAGGTTAGCATGCGCCCGCTATTATGCCTCATGAGCCTTGCGCTGCTGGCGACCAGCGCGACCGCCGTCGCCGGGAGCAAGAAGCCGGACAATCTGGTTCCGTCGGGCAAGGCCGTCACTTGCGTCCAACTTCGCCAGATTCGAAATACGGAGGTTCGGAACGACCGGACCATCGACTTCCACATGCTGGGCGGCAAGATCTACCGCAATACGCTGCCCCATAGCTGCCCCGGTCTCGGCTTTGAAGAAAGATTCATGTACAAGACCAGCCTGTCGCAGCTCTGTAACGTCGATATCATCACCGTGCTCTATTCGCGCGGCAGCGGCCTGGACCGCGGCGCAAGCTGCGGCCTTGGCAAGTTCCAGCCGATGGCAAAAACGCCGTCCAGAGGCTGATCCCAAATTCAGGGCGGGAATGATGGCGCGGAGCAAATTCGCGCTGGCATCCCGCCCTTCCCTTTGCTAAGCGCAGCGCTCACGCCAGCCGCGTCAGCACCCGTAGCTCAGCTGGATAGAGCGCTGCCCTCCGAAGGCAGAGGTCACAGGTTCGAATCCTGTCGGGTGCGCCATTCTGTCAAAAGCGCAGAAATCCGCTGTCGATGGGTCCCATCCTTCGGGACCAAAGAAGAGAACTCGGCGGCTTGGTTGCCGGGTACGGACTGTCAACTTACAAACACAATGGCCGGTTAAACGGACCTTCGGAGTTCGCCCCATTTATGGCGTGAACACTTCCCTTTTTCCGCTTAGTCAGATTAGAATGGATTCATGCGAGTTCACACCCTCCGCCTTTTGGACTTCAAGCGCTTCCACGATCTGACCATAGATTTGACTGCTCGCTCGACGAAGATTGTCGCGATCGTCGGCCCGAATGGCACGGGCAAGAGCAGTGTATTCGACGCTTTCGAAGAGGTGGCCAGCGTACAGAAAGGGCGTCCCGGAAAACTTGCGACCTATTATCAGAAATCGGCGCATGAAGGAGATGAGCCTCCTCAGGCGCAGTACGATTACAACCAGTCCATCCTGCTAAAAACGGACCAGGGGAAACTAACGCGTACGAGCGTCTATATAAGAAGCGCATACCGTTTCACTCCGCGACTAGAGGTGGGTACTATCCGGAAACTTCCGGACGCAGAGAAGGATGAGAATAGACCACAATATCTGATCGACACAGACACCCGACTTACCGAGAACTACGAGCGGCTGATTGGCCGTTTTTTTGGCGAGGTTTACGGCAAAGATGTCAATGGTGCGACATGGGTGGAACAAAACATTGAAGGAATAAATGCTGTTCTCCGGGAGGTGCTGGATATTAAGATATCTTCGCTGGGCAATCCTGTCGAAGGTCAAGGTAGCCTATACTTCGCGAAGGGCACCTCTCGAAAATTCCCCTATGCCAACCTGTCTGCGGGGGAGAAGGAGATTGTTGACCTAGTGCTTGATCTCTATGTCAAAAAAACGATCTACACAAACAGCATAATTTGTATTGACGAGCCAGAGCTCCACCTGAACACAGCCATACAGCGACGGCTGCTTACAGAACTCGAAAAGCTTGTGCCTGACAACTCCCAGCTATGGGTTGCGACACACAGTATTGGGTTCCTTCGTGCACTTCAGGAGGATCTTAGCGACCAAACCACCATTCTTGATTTCGGTGAAATCGATTTTGATGCGCCACAGACGGTCACCCCCATTTTAGGTTCTCGCGCCGACTGGACGCGCATCTTTGCGACAGCACTTGAGGATCTCACAGGACTCCTAGCTCCCAAACGCATTGTGTATTGCGAAGGTCGGCCTGAGCCAAATGCGAACGGTCAAGAGCAAGGTCTCGACGCCGATATCTACAACGCCGTCTTTCAAGAAAGGCACGCGGACACCCTGTTCGTATCCAGCGGGGGTGGCGGAGAGGTGTCGAAAAATGCGCTGATCGCTCTGCGAATTCTCGGTAAAGCGATTAAAGAGGTACAGCTTGATCTTCTGAAAGATCGGGATGAACTCACCGATGACGAGCGAAATCAGTTTCTTGCGGAAAGTCGCTCACACCGGATGCTTGTTCGGCGAGAGATCGAGAACTACTTGTTCGACAAGCAAGTTTTGCAAGCATTCTGCTTGAGTCGTGGAATTGCGTTCGACGAAGCGCGATATGATTCAGCGGTGACTGATATCCGATCGCAGGATCTTAAACCTTTGCAGCAGGAGATCCAGGCATCTTGCCACTTCAATGGCAGAGTACCCGACTTCAAGCGAGCATTGGTATCAAGCATCGAGCTTGGCTTTGCCGCCTATCAAGAACTTGAAAGTTCGATATTCCCATAGATGACAACAAAAGCGTCCGCTTCGGAGACGCTTTCTGCACGCTTTGTATGACCGAAACGTTGCGCATACCTGCCGATCTTCTGAAATTTCCTCACCCCCCGACTTCCATCCTAATCAAAACCCCGAACTCAATCCGAGCCAATTTCAGCGGAGCACAGCGCTTTCCTCCGCATTTTTCACTATCCCGGCTGCATCGTCAGGCAATAGCCAGCCTTCCGCCATCTGCCGCGTTGCGGCTTCGCGGATGCGGGCGACGAAACCGGCATGGTCGCGGTAACGCTCCTCCAGCGAGAGGCGGGGGTCGCCATTTGCGAGCCGCTCGGCCTTCGTTCGCGCGAATGGAATGAAACCGGCTTCGAAACCGCATCCCTTGCCTTCATCGGCACCCTGGGTTTCGACATTCCAGCCGAGATAGGTGCCGATCGGCACTTGGAGATGGACCGACGGAATACCCGCGGTTTCATTGCCATCGGCGTTCACCCGTGGGACCAGCGACGGCAGCGTCCGGCGCACAAGGGGAGGTTGGCGGGCGATGACCCCGCTCAGGTCCTTGAGGTGTAGGCCATCGCCGAAATCATGGTCGGCAAAGGGGTTGAGCTTGCCTTCCGGGCTCGGCGCGTCCGGAATATGGGGCCAGCCCATTGCACGCTCCGTTGGCTGCACCAGGTCGCCGCCCGCCAGAGTGGGATAGCGGCTGGGCGGCGGGTCCCTGCCCTCGGCCACCCAGGCGACCAGAGCCTTCTGCACCGCCCTGAGGCTCGGTTCGGAAGGGTTGGGATTGCCGGGCAGAAGGCAGGTCATGGGCTTGGCATCGCCCCCAGGCATGAAACCATTGCCCAGGCTGCCGCCATGCGCGGTGCTCGGGAAATAATAGCGCCGGACATTCGCCGGCAATGGGATATCGGCCTTGGCGTCCGTGCCGACAAGGTTGGGAGAGAGGCGCAGGCCCCAGAATTCGGCGGAGCCTACCGTCTCTACGATCTTGGGGCAGGTGCGGCTCGCTGTGCAGCGATCGAGCAGGCTCGACGCGCCCTGGCCGCGCACGCTGTCATTGTACCTCCCCCACCAGAGCGCTCCTTCGCTTCCCGCCTCATAGGCCCCGGCTGCCCCGCCCGGCACGCCGAAGCGGATGTTCAGCGGCACCTGCCGCGCGGCGATGTTGGAGTGGATGCCGTCGAACACTCGCGCGCCCCGTTCGTCGGCGTTGAAGTCCAGGTGCAGAAAGCTGCGCAGGAAATTGCCCGACTGCGATGTCCCTGACCCGATCGTCCAGCGGATGCCGGTCCCGGCGGGATTGGCTGTACCGGAGTCATCCGGTTGGCCGCTGCGGAGGTACGAAACCAGGTCCCTCGTGGCCGCAAAGCCGATGCCCAGCACGAGCGGGTCTATGCTCTCATAGACGATCGTATATGCGGAATTGCCGTCAAAGCCGTCCTTGAGGCACAATTGGCCTGGGTCGGGCGTGCCGGGGAAAGGGCGGGATGTGCAATCGGCAAAGGCCCAGGCGTCCGCCGGGACGGCAGTGCGGGCTCCCGTCCGGTCTTCCCGCCACAATTGCGCCTTGCCGGTGTCGAGCGAGGCTGGCGCGGGCCGCTTGATCCTGTAGTTGATCGCCGCGCTCTTCGCGCCGGACTGGAAGCGGGTCAGCCGGGTGGCGACCTGGCCCCTTATCGGCTTGCCGCCATTGCCGCGCGCGATGGGGACCGTTGCGCTCTGGACGGCGGTCCCTGGATCGAGATCACCTTGCCATCCGCTGACGACCCACACATGGCCATCAGCATTGACACCGCCGCCCCGAAGGAACCCGCTGATCACCCGTCCGCGATTGGGCACGTCATAGTACAGGACGCCGCTGCGCTTTGCCGGGTCCTTGGGACGGGCCAGGCGGTAAGTGGCATTATATTCGACCTTCCCCCGGGCATTTCGCGGCGCGAAGGCAAGGTCGGTGATGATGCGGTTGTGTGGATCGCCAGGGTCGATCTCGCCGAAGAACCTGCCGCTTATGGTCTCATATTCCGCGGCGCCATCGGCCTGAGGACCGGGCTCAGTCCTCTCAATCGTGATGCGCGTCAATTTGGCCGAAGCGGGCATTGCACCGGTCACCAGCGCCGAGCCCAGCAGCAGCAGCAGGGTGCGAACAAGCTTCATCGACATCCTCATCCTTCTCATCCCTGGTTCAATATCTGCGCATTCTCAAGATGATGCCCGTCATCGCCTTTCGGGTGCCGGCTTTCGCGGAGGCTGAAGCGGCGGTCGCTGATCGCGATGGCCGCGAAGATCAGGACCAGCGCCGCCGGGATCAGCGCCACCGCCTGAAAGGAGGCGGAGGCCGCAGCCGCGAGCGGCCCATTCAGCGCTTCCCCGCTCAGCTTGGAGAGCGCTTCGGCACCGCCCGCCGCACTGAGCTTTGCATGGTCGTAGATTCGCCCGATCTGCGGCAGGACAAGATAGGTCGCAGCAGCCCCTGCCGAACCCATCAGCCCGTAGACAAGCGTTCCCCCACGCGGGTAGCGCTCGGTCACCGTCGCGAGCATGGTTGGCCAGAAAAAGCACACGCCGATGCCCCAGGCGGTGGCGGCCACGAGCGCGGTGACCGGACTGTCCGCAACGCTCAGCCCCAAAAGGCCCACCGCGCCGAAGACAGCGCAAATGAGCAGCAAGCCGACATTGGACAGGCGCTTTACCAGCGGCCCCGCGAAGTGCCGCATCACAAACATCAGCGCGCTGACATAGAGCAGCAGCAAAATCCCGCGCATGCCGACAATGGAGCTGAGCGCGAAGTCGACCCATTGTCCCGGCGCGAATTCGGTGGTTGCCGTCATTGTCATGATCAGAAACCACAGAAAGATTGTGGGCTGCCGGACGACCGCGCCGAACATATCGCCTATGGAGGCGCCCTGCGTCACCTCGCCAGCCTCCGGGAATGGTTCGCGCAGCGCCAGCAGCAGTACGAAAGCCGCGCTCGCAAGGGGCGGCAGCGCCGACCAGCGCCAGTCGATGCCCAGGGCGTCGACGCCCAGCCCCAGCAGCGATCCAACGACGATCCCGGCAGGATACCAGGCGTGGAGGACGTTCAACCGATGCGTCTTGTCGTCCGCATATAGCGCGCTGGTCAGCGGATTGATCACTGTCTCCACCAGCCCCCAGCCAATTCCCTGAAGCAGGGTCGCGACACTCAGCAGGTAGAAAATGGCCCGCCCTCCGGCGAGCGCGCCTGCACCGATCACCAGCACCATCCCGCCCATGAGCAGCAGCGCAGCGCAAATCAGCGCACGCCGCGCGGTTATCACATGGAGGAGCGGGCTGGCGATCAACAGGGTGACGGAAAAACCCGCAAAGGCGATGCCGAGTACGCTTCCTAGCAACTCGCTCGACCGGATCGGGTCAAGCGGATTGAGAAAATCGGCCTCTAGGTGCGTTGCCGTCGCTGCCCGCAAGGCCACCGTACTCGCCGCCGTGAACAGCGCGAGCAGCATGATGAGGAAGATGCGCCCCCGGCGCAGACCGGACTCAGATTCCCAGGAAACACCTGCTTCTTTCGACATCATTTCCCTCTCCCGATGCGAAATCTTCGAAATTGCGGCCGGCCACCTTTATGATGTGGTTCTTGACGAAGGCCGCGCCTTCCCGCGCGCCCGCTTCGCTGTCCTTCAAGGCACATTCCCACTCGACAACCGCCCAGCCGGGAAAGTCATATTGAGCGAGCTTGGAGAATATCGCCCGGAAATCGATTTGCCCGTCGCCAAGCGAACGGAAGCGTCCTGCCCGCTCGATCCAGCTTTGATAGCCGCCATAGACGCCGCTGCGTCCGTTCGGCCGGAACTCGGCATCCTTCACGTGCATCATCGCGATGCGCTCGTGATAAATGTCGAGAAATGCCAGATAGTCCATTTGCTGCAGAAGCAGATGACTGGGATCATAGAGCATGTTGGCGCGGGGGTGCCCGCCGACAGCTTCGAGAAAGCGCTCGAATGTCGCGCCGTCATGCAGATCCTCACCCGGATGAATCTCAAAGCACAGGTCAACGCCTGCCTCATCAAAGGCATCGAGGATCGGCCGCCAGCGGCGCGCCAGCTCGGCAAATCCTTCCTCGACAAGGCCGGAGGGCCGTGGCGGCCATGGATAGAATAGCGGCCAGAGCAGCGCGCCCGAAAAGGTCGCATGCGCTGAAAGCCCCAGCCTGCGGCTTGCCAAAGCCGCCAGCCTGAGCTGATCCTTCGCCCACTCGGTCCGCGCCGCCGGACGCCCCCGCACCGCTGCGGGGGCAAAGCTGTCATACATCGCATTCATGGCAGGATGGACGGCGACGAGCTGGCCCTGAATGTGCGTGGAAAGTTCTGTGACCACCAGGCCATGGTCCGCCAGCATCCCCTTCAGCTCATCGCAATAAGCGTCGCTGGTGGCCGCGAGCTGGAGGTCGAAACAGCGTTGATCATTTGCGGGGATCTGCACCCCCGAATAGCCCATTTCGGCCACCCAGGGTGCGATTGCGGCCAGCGAGTCAAAAGGGGGCTGATCCCTCATAAACTGTGCCAGGAAGAGTGCCGGACCCTTGATGGTGCGCATATATATCCTCTGGATTCAGCCGGTGACAGGCTGCCACGCGCCGTTCGCGCGGCTGCTGGCGATGGCGGCTTCGATGAACGCCATGCTGCGCACTCCTTCGCGGACGCCGGGCATGAAGGGTGCTTCTTCGCCCCGAAGCGACAGGACAAAGGCGCGATAGAGATTGGCGAATGCCTCGATATAGCCCTCTGGATGGCCGCCCGGCAGCCGCGTCATCGCGCGTGCGCCGCCGTCGCTCAGCAAATCAGGATTGGCGGTAATCAGCCGAGCAGGCCCGTCGATCGCGCGATGCCAAAGATGGTTGGGCGATTCCTGCGTCCAATGGAGTGCCCCTCTCTCCCCATAAACCCGCAGGTCAAGGCGGTTCTCATCCCCGGCGCAGATCTGGCTGGCGATGAGCGTGCCCCGCGCGCCATCGGCAAAGCGCAGCAGCATGGCGCCGTCATCGTCCAGGCGGCGCTCGGGAAATGTCGCGCGGATATCGGCGCTCACTTCCGCAATATCGGACCCCGTGACAAACTCTGCGAGACTTTGCGCATGGACGCCGATGTCGCCCAGTGCACCGCCAACTCCCGCAGTCTCCGGCGAGGTGCGCCAGGCCGCCTGACGGTTGCCGTGACGCTCGACCGGCTGCGCGAGCCAGCCCTGCGTGTAGTTCACCACAACGCGGCGTATGGCACCGATTCCGCCCGAGGCGATGATCGAGCGCGCTTCGTGGACCAGCGGATATCCGAGATAAGTGTAAGTGACCGCGAACGCCGCGCCCGAACTCTCGACCGCACGCTGAAGGTCACGCGCTTCGGCAAGATTGCGGGCCAGCGGCTTTTCGCAGAGCACCGCGAAACCGCGGGCCAGCGCGGCCGCCGCAATGGGAGCGTGAAGATGATTGGGGGTGACGATTGCTACGAACTCCGGCCGCTCCGGGGCCGGACGATCCGCTTCTCGCGCAAGCAGGGCCTCATAATCCTCATGGATCCGATCGGGCGGGAGCCCCAGTTGAAGGCTCGTCTCGCGATTGCGCTCTGGGTCCGGGCTGAAGGCGCCCGCGCAAAGACTTACAAGGCCATCGAGAGCGGCAGCCTTGCGGTGCACGGGTCCGATGAAGGAGCCCGGCCCACCCCCGATCATCGCCATACGCACGCGATTGGCGCCGGTCGGATATCCCGTGCTCATGCTTGGAATCTCTCCTGACACTTTTCAACCTGCCCCTATGGTAACGATTACATCACAATATGGGACGCCACGCACGGTGCTTGGCAACAGGATATGGTGGATTGTAGCTACGCTCGATTCTTGTAATCGTTTCCATTTTTGTGAGTGAATTAAACGGTCCTGTCAAGCTCTTGTGGTTCCTGAAACGTGCCCTAACCGTTGTCGGTGCTCAGCGGGACGGAAGCGGTAAGCGGGCCCGCGGAAGCGCGCTTCACCAGCTCGTGCGGCAGAACGATCCGCTCGCCTTGCGCGGCGGTCCCGTCGAGAACGCTGATCATCAGCCGCATTGCAGCTTCGCCGATCTCCACTGTCGGCTGCGCGATGGTCGTCAGCGGCGGTTCGGCATATTCGGCAAATCTTATGTCGTCGAAACCAATGATCGCCAGATCGCCCGGCATTTTCAGCCCGGCCTCCCGCGCTGCCTTTTGCGCACCGATGGCCATTTCATCATTGGCGCAGAAGATGGCCGTCGGCCGTACGTCCCTCGCCAGCAACCGGGTCATCGCGATGTAGCCGGACCGTATGGAGAAATCGCCCTCGACGACGAGATTTCGCTCAAAGCGGATATGCGCGGTCTTCAGCGCATCGCGATAACCCTGAAGGCGGTCCCCGCTCAGCGGATTGTCCTTGGGGCCGCTGATCGTTGCAATGCGCTTGTGGCCCAAATCGATCAGGTGCTCGGTCGCAAGCCGCGATGCCGCTATATTGTCGATTTCCACGCTCGGGCTCGACAGGCCGTCGAAGCGTTCGCAGGCGAGCACGAGCGGGATCGGCGGCTCGCGATCTTCCGCAAGGCTTTCCTGAACGATGGTGGGCAGGCGCGACCCAAGAAGAATGAGGCCATCCGCGCCTTTGCTGGTCAGCATTGCCGTGTAGCGGTCCAGACGCTCCTGATTGTTCTGGGTCTCGCCGAGCAGAATCTTGTAGCCATTGTCATGGGCGATGTTTTCGATGCCCTGAACGACGCCGGAATAAAATGGATTGTGGATGTTTGGAACCACGACAATGATGGTATCGCTCCGCTGCCGCCTGAGGCTGCTTGCGACCAGATTCGGGCTGTAATCAAGCGCGGCGATTGCCTGCTTCACTTTCTCGATCGTGGCAGGGCGCACCACTCCCGGCTTGGCAAGCGCACGCGAAACGGTGGCCACGGAGACCCCTGCCAGTCGTGCGATGTCCCTGATGTTCGTCAATTTTCCTTCTCGACCTTCAACGGAGAGATAGTGGGACGGAGGTCCGGGCGACGCTGCCGGGTTTGGTTTAATATGAGAGCATGACGGCAAAGGGCGAACCCTGCTCTTCGTCCGCGACCTGCCCCCGCTTCGCCAGATCGCCTCACATCACCGCCGGAACATGATATCGTTCAGATAGCCATAGGATGCAAGCGCCGCAGCCATTGAATTGGGCAAGTTGTCCCCTTCGAAATAGAAATGATCGATACCGGCCGAGCGTCCGTCCTGGATGAACGACTTGATATCCAGGACGCCGCTGCCCAGGCTGGTGCTGCCGCCATCCTTGGAACGATCCTTGAGGTGGGCGAGCCGAAACCGGTCCTTATATTCGGCGAGATATTGCTTGGGATCGCCACCGGCCTTGGTGATCCAGAAGAGGTCCAGTTCCAACTTGACCGTGTCAGGATCGGTATTTTCGACGATGACGTCATAGGGAACAAAGCCCTGCCGGGGGCGAAACTCATCGTCATGATTGTGGAAAGCGAAGGTCAATCCCTCCCGCTTGCACATTGCCCCGGCTTTGTTGAAGGCGCGGCAAAGCAAATCCATCTCGGTTCGCGATGCGGTCTGGTGCGGCCAGACCATAGGCCAGACAATATATTGCTGTCCAAGAGCCTTGGCGGAGGGGATGCTTTTCTCGATCACGCGTTCCACTTGGTCCGTGGCCGTTTGCGCGACGGCGACCCGCAGAAAATCTTCATATTTGGTCCGGCCGAGCACCAGGTCACGGAAATGACCGTAGAAATCCAGCGGAGCCACATGCTGCGACGCCGAGCGCAGATCATTTTTGTCCAGCAGATCCCGCACTTCCCGGGGATCACGGCCGAAAGACCCCATTGTCTCGACCTCCCGATAACCAATGGCCGCGAGCCGGGCGAGCGTTTGGGAAAAATTCTCCTCGAGCAAGGAGAGCACGGTATAGAGCTGGATACCCATCGGCGGCGCTTGCCTGTCCGGCAGGATGGCTGCGCCGGAACCAACAGCCGAAACCAGGCCGCCGGTGGCAATCAACCCCTGAAGAAGAAGTCGTCGGGTGAGCACCGCATCTCTCCTCGAATATATCGGCCCCCAAGGTGCTTCACACCCTTTCGCAGACCTTATGAAAACGGTTACATCGTTAATGCGGCGAGCGGGCGCGGTCAAGCATTGCGCACGGCCCTTGTTTCAATCTGGAAAGTGCATTGAGGATGACCTCAGTGCACGTCAATCATGTCCGCATAACCCTCCCCGCCAGCGCGTCGGGCCAGAGCACCCACGGCCGCAAATGACTCAAGGTTCAACTTTCTATTGAATGTAATCGTTTTCTATGCAGTATAGTGCCTGAAATAAGACTGACGGCGCACTGATCGATTCACTTGGGGAGTGGAGGCTTGATGCGACACGAGATGGCGGAACTCCCGCATGGATTAGGGAGGAGAGAGCTTCTTCAGCACGGACTGAGCCTGGCGGCCGCACTGGCCATCGCTGATCCTGTATGGGCTGCGGTTCAAACTTCCGCGAAAGACGCCGGGTTCGCGCCGCTGCTGCGGGAACTTGGCAACCTTACCTTGCCGGAGACGGATACGCCGGGCGCAGGATCAATGGAAATCGCCCAGTTTGTAGCCCTTGCCGTGAAGCACGGAATGCTGGGATCGCCCTCTGACAGCATCGTCCGGCTTGCGGCGGTCCTGGATGAACGTGCCGGGCAAGCCTTTTTGTCTGCCCCGCCGCCCCTCCGGCACGATGTCCTGGCCGCTATCGATGCCGACGCCATGTCCCCCGCTTTGCCCCCCGATCGTCCGGAAATATGCTGGCTTCACATCAAGCGGCTGATCGTCCTTGGCTATTACACATCGGAAGCCGGCGCCTCCCAGGAACTGGTTTATGAACCTGTGCCCGGACGTTTCGACGCCGACAAGGTGGCCCCTGCCGGCGGGCGGGCCATGGCAAATGACTGGTTCGGAAATGGGCTTTCAGCATCATGAGCATGGATTTCGATGCCATCGTCGTGGGCTCCGGCATTACCGGGGGCTGGGCGGCCAAGGAGCTGACGGAGCGAGGGCTCAAAGTGCTCATGATCGAGCGCGGCCCGATGATCGAACATGGCAGCGGATATACTACAGAGACGCTGGCCCCATGGGAGATGCCGTTCCGGGGGCTCGGAAATCCGGAATTGGTCAAGCAGGACTATCCGGTCCAGAGCCGGTCGGTGGCATTCGACGAATTCACCAGAAGCCATTTTGTGAACGACCGGGAGAACCCCTACCAGTCCTCTACCCCGTTCAACTGGATCCGTGGTTACCAGGTGGGCGGCAGGTCGCTGATCTGGGGCCGCCAATGTTACCGTTGGAGCGATCTGGACTTCGGCGCCAACAAGGCTGACGGGCATGGAGAGGACTGGCCGATCCGCTATGCCGACCTTGCCCCCTGGTATGATCATGTCGAGCGGTTCATCGGCGTCTCGGGCTCGATCGAGAATCTTCCGCAACTGCCCGACGGCCGGTTTCAGCCCCCGATGCAGATGAATGCCGTTGAGCAGCAACTGGCCCGCGCCGTCGCCGCTCGATATGCCGGACGGCGCGTCATCATTGGCAGGACCGCGAACCTGACCGAGGACTTGCCCGGCCGTTCCAAATGCCAATACAGGGGTATTTGCGGCCGCGGCTGTTCCTTCGGCGCGTATTTCAGCACGCAGAGCTCGACGCTGCCAGCAGCACAAGCCACTGGCCGCCTCACGATCCTTCCTGACAGTCTGGTGGCAAGCCTCAATTATGATCCGGTAGCCAGGAAAGTAACCGGCGCACAGATTATCGACACGGCGACAAGGCAGAAACGCACGGTCACCGCCCGGATCATTTTCTTGTGCGCCGGTTCGATCAACAGCTTGAGCATCCTTCTCCGCTCAAGGAGCGAAAGCATGCCCAATGGGCTTGCGAATAGCAGCGGCCGGCTTGGGCGCTATTTCATGGATCACGGCCTTGCGATGTCGACCATCGTTGAGGTGCCTGGTTTCGAAGACCATAATTATTTCGGCAATCGCCCGAACGGCATCTTCATTCCGCGCTACATCAACGTCACGGAGCCGGAACCGGCGCTTTTGCGCGGTTATTCCTTTCAGGGCTTCGCCTATCGGGCGCAATGGACACGCGCCTATCGCACGCCCGGCATTGGCGCCGAATTCAAGGCCCGCTTCCGCGCTTCGGGCAGTTGGCACATGCTCCTGGCGGCCTTTGCGGAGGGCCTGCCGATGGCGGACAATCGCGTGACGCTCGATCCGGTGGCTACCGATGCCTACGGCCTGCCGCAGACGCGTATCGAACATAGCTATGCCCCCAATGATCGGGCACTTCTGCGCCATGCAGAGGAAGAGGCGGTTCGCATGGCCAGCCTCATCGGCGGCAAGGTGATCGTGCGGTCGGCCGATCCTGGTCCAGGCGGTACGGCGATCCACGAGATGGGGGGCGCCGCGATGGGCCATGATCCCGCCCGTTCAGTGCTCAATGCCGGCAATCAAGCGCATGACGTCCAGAATTTGTTCGTAACGGACGGCGCGGCGATGGCTTCCACGGCCTGTCAGAACCCCTCGCTCACCTACATGGCGCTTACCGCGAGAGCCTGCAACGCGGCCGTATCGAAGATGCAAGCAGGAATATTGTGATTTGTCCGCCCAATCCAAAGCGCATATTATAATGTAATCGGTTACAGGAGAGGATATGAAAGAAGTGACTTTTGGGGTAGGAATTGGCCTCGCCACGCTGGCTCTGATGAGCGAAGCACACGCACAGGACGCGACAGCCGCAAGCCCAAATGCCGCAGACGGGATCACAGACATTGTGGTGACGGCGACCCGTTCGAGTGAGCGCTTGAGCCGGGTTCCGGTCAGCGTCACCGCCTTTGACCAGGCGAAGCTGGATGAGGAGGGGGTGCGCAGCGTTGATGATGTTGCGCGGCTGACGCCGGGCGTCGTGTTCACGCGAACGGGTTTTGCCGGGAACAATCAGATCGCCATCCGCGGCATTTCCTCGACCGTCGGTGCATCCACCACCGGCGTCTATATTGATGACACGCCGATCCAGGTCCGCTCGCTGGGCTTTGCCTCGGCTACCGCCTATCCCGAGGTGTTCGATCTCGCGCGTGTCGAAATCCTTCGGGGACCCCAGGGGACGCTCTTCGGCGCCGGTTCGCAGGGCGGCACGGTCCGCTTCATCAGCCCGCAGCCCGGCCTTGAGGACTATAGCGGCTATGCCCGCGCCGAACTCTCCTTCACCGAGAATGGCAGCCCCAATTGGGAGCTGGGCGCAGCCGTCGGCGGTCCGCTTGTCGAAGACCAGCTCGGCTTCCGGGCCAGCATCTGGCGCCGCCACGAGGGCGGCTTTGTCGATAAGGTGTCGCAGTTCGATGGCAGTGTGCTCGAAAAGGATGCCAACTCGCGCAATGCCCTCGCCGCGCGCTTCGCACTCGGCATGAAACCGGCGGATTGGCTGACGATCACGCCCAGCGTCTATTATCAGCGCTCCACTGCCCATGGTTCTTCTCAATATATGGATCGCATTTCCGATCCCGGCCGCGGAATATTTCGCAATGCCGAACCGATTCTCAGCCGTTTTACCGACAGGTTCATTCTGCCAAGCTTGAACATCGAGGCCGATCTAGGTGCGTTCACGCTGACCTCCGTCACATCGAAATTCATCCGCAGGGCGCGGCCGCTCCAGGACTATACCCTGACATTCCCGGCCTTCTTGCTCGGTTTCAATATTTTCCGGGACAACCTCTTCATTCCGCGCGTGCCTGATTACACGGTCGGCTCGCTATACCAGGCCAAGCAGGACAACTTTACCCAGGAAGTGCGGTTGCAACTGTCCCGGCCGGAAGCCGGTCTGACAGGCATCATCGGCGTTTTCATACAGCGTGCCAGGCAGACAACCCGGCAGACCTTTATCGATCCCTTACTACCTGAACTGGTTTCCAGTTACTTCCCCGGTGCAACAGTCGAACAAATCTTTGGCGTACCGATGATCGACGCCACCACCTCTTATGTGGCGACAGACACAGCCAGGGACGATCAGGAAGCCCTGTTCGGTGAGCTAACCTATTCCGTCACTGATCGTTTGAAGCTGACCGCCGGCGCCCGCTATTCAAGCACCTCGCTCGACTATTCGACCTCTCAAGCCGGTCCCTGGGCGCGCGTCGCAAGCCTTTCCACCGCCGGGAAGCAGAAGGAAAAGCCGTTCACGCCCAAATTCGGTGTCACCTACGAATTCGACAACAGCAACATGGTCTATGCCACCGCCGCCAAGGGCTTCCGGGTGGGTGGCGTCAACAAACCGATTCCCGTCGTCAACGATGCTTGCCGCAGAACGCTGGACACCTTCGGTCTGACACAAGAAGTCGCCCCTTATAATTCGGACAGCGTCTGGAGTTACGAGGTCGGCGCCAAGAACAGCAATCTGCTGGGTGGGCGCCTTCAACTCTATACCAGCGCCTACTACATCAAATGGTCGAAGATCCAGCAATCGGTACCGCTTCCGAATTGCGGGTTCAACTTTGTCGGTAATCTCGGTTCCGCGGTGAGCAAGGGCGTCGACGTCCAGTTCCAGGCCAAAATAGTGGACGGATTACAGCTCGGCGGATCGGTTGCCTATAATAGCGCTTATTATACAGAAACGGTGCTCGGCGCCCCGAGCGGGCCGAGTGGCACTCGCGGAATCATCGTAAATGATGGGAATGCACTTCCCACGGCGCCGTGGATGGTGACACTCAACGCTGACTTCGAACATGAGTTCGCCACCGACTGGCGTGGCTATGCGCATTTGACCTACACCTACCGATCCCGCAATGACCGGCTCCTACCGCAACAGGACCGGGCTACTCTGTCGTACAGCCCTGACGCCTTTGACGGGCAGGCCACGCATCTGGTCAACCTGCGCACAGGCGTGCAGATGTCCGGATTCGATCTTTCGCTGTTTGCCAATAATCTGCTCAACGCCCATCCCAGGCTGACGCGAAACAACCGCGCCAGCGGCGCTCTGATTTTCTTCAGCACAACCTTCGTCCCGCGGACCATCGGAGTGACGGGAACGTATAAATTTTGATTTGATGCTGAAACCGGCCGGCGTGGACATATCCACCCGGCCCCCTATCAGTCCGCCGGCGATTCCTCTTTGACGACCCGCGCCAGCGTGGCGCCTTCTGAAACCTGACCGCCAACGCTTACCTTCAATTCGGCGACAATGCCGTCGAAGGGTGCGATCATCGCCTGCTCCATCTTCATCGCTTCCATGACGAGGAGCTTCTGCCCCTTCGTGACATGATCGCCCTCTGCCACGTCAACGGTGATGATCCGGCCGGGCATCGGCGCCAGCAACGCGCCGTCGGATGCGCCGCCGGAACCCCCTGCATCGCCAGTGCGGGGAGCATGGATGGACCAGCCCTGGCCGCTGTCGAACAGGACGGTTTCGCCCGCCACGTCGACCACGATACCGGTCCCACGGCCATCGAGCATTGCGGCATGTTCCGCCCCCCCGATCGCCACGCGCACGCGCCGGTCGGCCGGTGCGTTGGCGCGAAAGCCGCTGAGAGCACCCCACAGCCCCCTCTGATGAGCATTGACAACCGCGTGCGCCGCTGCGGCGATCGCGCCGCCGGATGGTTCTCCCGAAGGAATGAGGCGTCCGGCATGGCGTTCGATCAGCCCGGTGTCGATCGTGCCCGCAACGAAGTCTGGATCGGCGGCGGCGCGGGCGAGGAAAGCAGCATTGGTCTTTACTGGCCAGACTTGAACATTCGCGGCGGCCTCGGCCAGCTTCGCCGCAGCCATCCCGCGCGAGGGCGCATGGACGATCAGCTTTGCGATCATCGGATCATAATGCGGCGTGATCTCGCAGCCTTGCTCAACGCCGCTGTCAACGCGGATGCCATCAGGGAATCGCAGGTGCGTCAACGGGCCGGTCGAGGGCAGGAAACCGGTAGCCGGATTTTCTGCATAAAGGCGCGCCTCCATGGCCCAGCCATTGATGGCAAGCTCGTCCTGGCGCTTTGGCAGCGCTTCTCCCGACGCGACGCGAAGCTGCCATTCGACCAGATCCTGTCCGGTGATCGCTTCTGTGACAGGATGTTCCACCTGGAGCCGCGTGTTCATTTCCATGAACCAGATGCGGTCGGCGCGCAGCCCTTCGGATGCGTCCGCGATGAACTCGATCGTTCCTGCGCCCACGTAATCGACTGCCCGCGCGGCCTTTACCGCCGCTTCGCATACTGCAGCGCGCGTCTCCGCGTCCATGCCCGGGGCGGGCGCCTCTTCGATGACCTTCTGATGGCGGCGCTGAAGCGAGCAGTCGCGCTCGAACAGATGCACGGCATTGCCGTGGGTGTCGCCGAATATCTGCACCTCTATATGGCGAGGCCCAAGAATATATTTCTCGATCAGCACCCTGTCATCGCCGAAGGAAGAGGCTGCCTCGCGTTGGCAGGAGGCAAGAGCGTCAAGGAAATCAGGGGCCTCGTCGACGCGGCGCATGCCCTTGCCGCCGCCGCCAGCCACCGCCTTAATCAGCACCGGATAACCGATCCTGTCGGCCTCTGCCTTCAGATGCTCCGGCCTCTGATCATTGCCCATATAACCGGGGGTGACGGGCACACCCGCCTCGATCATCAATGCCTTGGCCGCGTCTTTGAGCCCCATGGCCCGGATGGAGGCCGGCGGCGCGCCCACCCAGATGAGGCCCGCTGCCTGCACCGTCTCCGCAAATTCCGCATTTTCCGAAAGGAAGCCATAGCCGGGATGGATGGCGTCCGCTCCGCTAGCCTTGGCGGCCTCGAGAATCCGTTCCTGAACGAGATAGGATTCCCGCGCTGGAGCAGGACCGATGCACACCGCCTGATCGGCGTCCCTGACGAAGGGCATATGTGCGTCGGCCTCGCTGTGGACGGCGATGGTGCGGATGCCCAGCCGGCGGGCAGTGCGGATGATGCGGCAAGCGATTTCGCCGCGATTGGCAATGAGAAGATTGTTGATCACCACGCTTGCTCCATCACATCCGGAAGACGCCGAACTGCGGCCGGTCTGGAATCGGCGCGTTCAACGTGGCGGCAAAGGCGAGACCGAGCACGTCGCGGGTCTGCGCCGGGTCGATGATCCCATCATCCCACATCCGTGCCGAGGCATAATAGGGATTGCCCTCATGCTCATATTTCTGGCGGATGGGGGTTTTGAATGCCTCAGCCTCCTCGGCTGTCCATTTGGCGGCGTCCCGGTGAACCGTCGCCAGCACGCTCGCCGCCTGCTCGCCGCCCATCACGCTGATCCGCGCATTGGGCCAGGTAAAGAGGAAGCGCGGACCATAAGCGCGGCCGCACATGCCGTAATTGCCCGCACCGAAACTGCCGCCGATCAGCACGGTAACCTTGGGCACCTGGGCGGTGGCGACGGCCGTGACGAGCTTGGCACCATTCTTCGCGATCCCCTCCGCCTCATATTTGCCGCCGACCATGAAACCGGAGATATTCTGGAGGAACAGAAGCGGGATGCGGCGCTGGCAGGCGAGCTCGATGAAATGCGCGCCCTTGACCGCGCTCTCGCTGAACAGCACACCGTTATTGGCCAGGATCGCGACCGGCATTCCCCAGATATGCGCGAAGCCGCAGACGAGCGTGCCACCATAAAGTGCCTTGAACTCATGAAACTCGCTGCCGTCGACGATGCGCGCGATGACCTCGTGCACATCATAGGGCGCGCGAACGTCATTGGGGATGATGCCGTATAGCTCTTCGGCGTCGAATTTGGGCGGACGCGGCTCGCTTAGATTGACCTCGGGCCGAAGGTCGGGCTGCAGCGTCGAAACGATGTCGCGCACGATGGTCAGTGCATGCGCATCATTTTCGGCGACATGATCGACAACGCCGGACTTGCGGCCATGCAGGTCGCCGCCGCCCAGATCCTCGGCGCTGATGATCTCACCCGTCGCCGCCTGCACCAGCGGCGGACCGGCAAGGAAGATCGTTCCCTGGTTGCGCACGATCACGGTTTCGTCGGACATGGCGGGTACATAGGCCCCGCCCGCCGTGCAGCTTCCCATGACGCAAGCGACCTGCGGGATGCCGCGCGCGGAAAGATTGGCCTGATTGTAGAAAATGCGGCCGAAATGCTCCCTGTCGGGGAACACCTCCGCCTGATTGGGCAGATTGGCTCCGCCGCTGTCGACCAGGTACACGCAGGGCAGCCGGTTCTCCAGCGCGATTTCCTGCGCGCGGAGATGCTTCTTGACCGTCATCGGATAATATGTGCCGCCCTTGACCGTGGCGTCATTGCAAACGACCATTACCTGACGGCCCGAAACCCGGCCAATGCCCGCGATCAGACCAGCGCCGGGCACATGGTCGCCGTAAAGGCCATGGGCCGCGAGCTGCCCGATTTCCAGAAAGGGAGAGCCGGGGTCGAGCAGGTGCTCGACCCGCTCACGCGGAAGCAGCTTGCCGCGCGCGACATGCTTGTCCCGTGCATTTTTCGGTCCGCCCTGGGCTGCTGCCGCGACCTCGGCATACAGCTCATCCCGCAAGGCGCGGTTATGCGTCACATTAGCGCGAAAGGTTTCGCTGTCCGGCGACAGCTTCGTATCAAGAATGGGCCCGCTCATGGCTCCTCCCGTATCGCAAGCCGCAAGGAAAGAAAAATTGAAAGCGTTGGGACCAAATCATAGATCGCATCTATAATTGGAGCATGAGCTCACTCCTTCAAAAGCGGCTGATCGCACATCTCGATCAATCTCTTCGAAATTTCCGGTTTCCTCATTGCAGCGAAGGTCCTTACATGAGCCTCCAAGCAACAAAGGAGTAAACATGTCTGTTCTCAATACCCCGATCAAACCCTTCGAGGCGCAGGCTTTCAAGGAAGGCAAATTCGTTGCGGTCAGCAACGGCACCCTGAAGGACAAGTGGGCAATCTTCTTCTTCTATCCCGCCGACTTCACCTTCGTCTGCCCGACCGAGCTGGAAGATCTCGCGGACAATTATGCCGAGCTGCAGAAGCTGGGTGTCGAGGTGTTCGCCGTATCCACAGACACGCATTTCAGCCACAAGGCATGGCACGATAGCTCTCCCGCAATCGGCAAGATCAACTATTATATGGTTGGCGACCCCAGCGGCACCATCACGAACAATTTCGAAGTGATGCGTTCGGGCGTTGGCCTGGCCGACCGCGGCACCTTCCTGGTAGATCCCGATGGCGTGATCCAGTTCATGGAAATCACCGCCGAAGGCATTGGCCGCAACGCCGCCGAGCTGGTCCGTAAAGTGAAGGCCGCACAATATGTCCGCAACCACCCCGGCGAAGTTTGCCCGGCCAAGTGGGAAGAGGGCGAAAAGACGCTGGCTCCTTCGCTGGACCTCGTCGGCAAAATCTGATCCCTGCTGGGTCGCAAGGACTCCGGGCGTCTAAGTCAGAGGGCTCACTCTTTCGTCGTTCCCGCAAAAGCGGGGATGACGAACGAGCGCGCCATGGCGGCAGCGTACCCCGGAGTCCACCCGCACCGAATTTTCTGGAGTTGAACAATGCTGGACGCCAACCTTACGCAGCAGTTGCAGGCTTATATGAGCCGCATCACCCTGCCTGTTGAATTGGTGCCGTCACTTGATGATAGCGCCAAGTCGGCGGAGCTGAGGGAACTGCTGAACGAAATCGCAGCGCTTTCGGACAAGGTGACTGTGGTCAGCGGCGACAAGAATGAGCGGGCGCCCAGCTTCCTCATCCGCCGCGCCGGCACGGACATCGGTGTGCGTTTCGCAGGCATTCCGCTCGGGCATGAGTTCACATCGCTGGTTCTCGCGCTGCTGCAAGTCGGCGGCCATCCGCCCAAGATTTCCGACGAGCTCATCCAGCAGGTCAGGGAGTTGGAGGGCGACTTCCTCTTCGAGACCTATTTCTCCCTAACCTGCCAGAACTGCCCGGATGTGGTGCAGGCGCTCAATCTGATGAGCGTTCTCAATCCACGAATCCGCCACGTCGCCATCGATGGCGCGCTGTTCCAGGGCGAGGTGAACGAACGCAAGGTCATGGCGGTCCCCTCCATCTTCCTGAACGGCGAGCCTTTCGGTCAGGGCCGGATGGAGCTGGAACAGATACTGGCCAAGATCGACACCGCCGCCTCAGCGCGTGCCGCCGAAAAGATCAAGGCGAAGGAGCCTTTCGACGTGCTCGTCGTCGGTGGCGGTCCCGCTGGCGCTGCGGCGGCCATCTATGCCGCTCGCAAGGGCATTCGCACCGGTATCGCGGCTGAGCGTTTCGGGGGCCAGGTGCTCGATACCATGGCCATAGAGAATTTCATCTCCGTTCCCCATACCGAAGGACCGAAGCTCGCGGCTCATCTTGAAAGCCATGTGAAGGATTATGACGTCGACATCATGAACCTCCAACGGGCCGAAAAGCTGATCCCGGCCCTGACGCCCGGTGGTCTGCATGAAGTGCGGCTCGAAAATGGGGCGTCGCTCAAGGCTCGAAGCGTCATTCTTTCCACCGGCGCCCGCTGGCGGCAGATGAACGTGCCCGGCGAGGACGAATATCGCAACAAGGGCGTTGCCTATTGCCCGCACTGCGACGGCCCCCTGTTCAAGGGCAAGCGCGTGGCGGTCATCGGCGGCGGCAATAGCGGTGTCGAGGCGGCGATCGACCTTGCCGGTATCGTGACGCATGTGACGCTGATTGAATTTGACGGGCAACTGCGCGCCGATGCGGTGCTTCAGCGCAAGCTGTTCAGCCTCCCCAACGTTCGCGTCCTGACGTCAGCATTGACGACGGAAGTGCATGGGGACGGGGAAAAGGTCACTGGCCTTACCTACAAGGACCGGAACAGCGACCAATCCCAGTTGGTCGAACTGGAGGGCATCTTCGTCCAGATCGGGCTTGTGCCCAACACGGAATGGCTGAAGGACACGATTGCACTGTCACCTCGTGGCGAAATCGAAATCGATCAGCGCGGCCATACTTCGATCGAAGGCGTGTTCGCCGCCGGGGACGTCACCACGGTCCCTTACAAGCAGATCATCGTCGCGATGGGTGAAGGGTCCAAGGCCGCCCTCTCGGCTTTCGACTACATGATCCGCCTGGCGCCGGAGGAAAGCGAAGCAAAAGCCGCCTGAGCGTCAGCCTCCCACTGAGGGGACGAGCGGTCTGTTCAGGGGGGGGTGGTCGCAAGCGCAGTCAAGTAAGGAGCGTCCCTATGGGACGAGTTCATTGCCCTGCTATCGCGACCACCTCGCCCAGATCGCCGTTGGCAATAATAGTCCCCTCGCCTCTTCCCTCACCGCGAGTTCGCCGCACTCAATCTCGCCGCCAAGGCTCGTAAACTCCTGCCGCAGCAGTTCACCGATCGCCAAGGCCGACATGCGCACTGCATAGACTGTGAGGAAAAGGAAACGGCTGTTTTCATTCAGCAGTCGGCGGCAATCGGAAATCAGTCCCGCCAGCCCTTCCTCCAGCTTCCATATCTCGCCGTCCGGTCCACGCCCATATTTGGGGGGATCCAGCAATATGCCATCATAGTGCCGCCCCCGCCGCACCTCGCGTGCCACGAACTTGGCGGCGTCGTCGACGATCCAGCGGATGGGCCGGTCCGCGAGCCCTGAAAGCTCTGCATTGGCGCGGGCGGCCTGCACCGACTTCTTGGACGCGTCGACATGAACCATCTGAGCGCCCTCTGCCGCCATTGCGAGGGTGCCGACCCCGGTATAGCCGAAGAGGTTCATGATCTGCGGCTGTTCCAAATCCTTCACCTGCGCCCGCATCCAGCGCCAGACTGCGTCCATGTCCGGGAAAAAGCCCAAATGGCGAAATGGGGTGCAGCTCGCGGTGAAGCGGACATTTTCCCATGCGAGCGGCCAGCCTTCGGCAGGAACGGGACGGTTGAAGTACCAGCGCCCTCCGCCCTCTTCATCCGAGCCGGGAATGAACTCTCCGTCCGCCTGCCAATCTGAAGAAGCCGGCGCCCACATCGCCTGGGGCTCCGGCCGGATGAACCGGTACTTGCCATAGCGCTCAAGCTTGCGGCCGCCGCCGCAGTCGAGAAGCCCATAGTCCGGCCAGGACTCGCTGATGAGAGAATGGAGATTCATCATCAATCCCACTCCGGCCCATCGGCCGGATTGCTATGCTCTCGGCGTAGCCCGCTCCGCGACATATTCGCTCACCGCCTCAAAGGTTGCCGGCAATTTCGCATAATGCTCCTCCCGCTTGAAGAGGTTGCTGAGGCGGGCAGGCAATGGCGGACGAACGCCGGTGGAACGCTCGACTGCATCGGGGAACTTGGCGGGATGGGCGGTTGCCAGCGTCACCATCGGCACCGACGGATCGATGTCGCTCTTGCGGGCCGCAGCCAGGCCCACCGCGCTATGGGGATCGATGACCTGGCCAGCCGCTTCATTCGCCCAGCGCATTGCGATCGACATGTCGTCGCCATCCACGCGGGCGCTTGAAAACAGCGCCGCTGCTCCTTGAAGCTGCGCATTGGTGAGCCGCATCGTCCGGGTCGCTTCAAAGCCCTTCATCTGGGCCGCCATCGCCTTTCCGTCCCGGCCGCCAAGGTCAAAGAGCAGCCGTTCGAAATTGCTGCTGACCTGAATGTCCATGCTGGGCGTTGCAGTCGGCGTAACCTGGCCCTGGCTGTAATCGCCAGCGGACAGGGCCCGGTGCAGTATGTCGTTGACATTGGTGGCCACGATCAGCCGCGCAATGGGAAGCCCCATCCTGGCTGCGACATAGCCCGCGAAGACGTCGCCGAAATTGCCCGTGGGTACTGAGAAGGCCACCTGGCGGTTTGGCGCCCCCAGGCGGACGGCAGCGTAGAAATAATAGACCACCTGCGCCATCAGCCGCGCCCAATTGATGCTGTTCACGGCAGAAAGGTTGAACCTTGCGGAAAAAGCCGCATCGTTGAACATGCTCTTCACCAATGCCTGCGCATCGTCGAAACTGCCGTCAATGGCGATATTATAGACATTGGGCGCCCGAACCGTCGTCATCTGCCGCCGCTGCACTTCCGAGACGCGGCCATCGGGATGGAGCATGAAGATGTCGATCTTTTCGCGTCCAGCAACCGCATCAATAGCAGCGGAGCCCGTATCCCCGGACGTTGCGCCGACAATGGTGATATGACGGTCCGTCTTGCTCAGGAATTTTTCGAACAGCAATCCCAGAAGCTGCAACGCCACGTCCTTGAAGGCAAGGGTCGGGCCATGGAACAGCTCCAGCAGCCAATGGCGATGGTCGAGCTGGATCAGCGGCGTCACGCCCTGGTGGCTGAAGCGGCCATAGGCTTGGGTGCAAAGATCGCGCAGCTCCTCTTCGCTAAGCGAGTCGGCGACGAAGGGCAGCATGACGCGGACGGCCGTCTCCACATAGGAAAGGCCGGAGAGCGCGGCGATCTCTTCCGCCGAGAAACGCGGCCAGCTTTCCGGAAGATAAAGTCCGCCGTCGGACGCAAGGCCGGTGAGCGTTACGCCTTCGAAATTGAGCGCCGGAGCGCTGCCTCTGCTGCTGACATATTGCATGAGCGCGGGTTAGCGGGCGAATGCGGGGGGAGCAAGCATCAACTTCCCTGGCCCCTATTTCCGCCGCCCGAGCGCCAACATGTATATGACCCCGGCAATGGCAGCGAACAGGAACCATTGGACGGCGTAGCCGAAGTGATTGTTCGGAATGTCCTCAAGGCTCGGCGGCTGTGCGGCCTGAAGGCCGGGCGCAGGCCTTTCCGCCACCAGCCGGATGACATGGCTGCTGTCGGGCGCGATGATGCCGCTTACCTCGCCGCCCTTCCATTTGGGAGAATCGGGCCGTTCCGACCAGCCCATTACGGTCTGCATCTCCGTACCGTCCGCTGTACGGCAATCGGCGATATGGACCCAACCGGATTGCGCTTTCAAGTTCCGGCCGCTTGCGCTGCGCCACCCGAGAACCTTTGCACAATAGCCGGTCGACCGGCGGAAAAGCGGAGGATTGCTGCTGTCGATGTGGCGAGGCCACGGAATGACCGCGAGACCCTGCGCGGCCGAATAGCTTTCCAGAAGGTGATTTTTCCATGCCATGCGCTGGAGCTGCCAGACGCCAAGTCCGATCATCGTCGCAATAGCAAGTCCGACGATGATTGTCGGGAGGACCGGAATCCGGCGCATCAGGCCTGAGCGTCGCTCCGCTGAACTGCCTGTGGGGGCTGCAGCCGGCCTTCCCGGGCCTGATTCCGATATTCAAGAATAAGAAGTGCCGCCTTCGCGACTCGCAACGATCCGACTACCGCAACCGTTGTGAGCGGAATCCAGATCAGCATGTGCAGCCAGAATGGAGGGTGCAGTGCTATTTCGAGCGTCAGCGCCAGCCCCGTAATTACTGCGCCCACGATCAGGATCAGGAAAGCTGCCGGTCCATCGCCGACATTGAACTGCCCGAAATCCAGGCCGCATGCCGTGCAGCGCGGAGCGAAGTGGATCATATGTTCGCCAAAGAGCGTCTGCCCCCCGCATTGGGGGCAGCGCCCTTCAAAGGCCGGCCGGGCGACCGGCAACAGCCCCTCGGCCATGCTCATCCGCCGTGGACCGGTGCGCCCCAGCCGCCCCAGACATAAACGACGAGGAAGAGGAACAGCCACACGACGTCAACAAAGTGCCAATACCAGGCAGCAGCTTCAAAGCCGAAATGCTGGCGCGGCGTGAAATGCCCCTGATAGGCCCGGATCAGGTTCACGATGAGGAAGATGGTGCCGATCAGAACGTGGAAACCATGGAAACCCGTCGCCATGTAAAAGGCGGAGCTGTAGGTATTGCCGCCAAATTCAAAGGGGGCATGGGCATATTCATAGGCCTGGATCGACGAGAAGAGAATGCCGAGCAGGATCGTGCACCAAAGGCCCTTCTTCAGGCCCTCGCGATCGCCATGGATCAGTGCGTGATGCGCCCAGGTGACCGTCGTACCCGAGCAGAGCAGAATGAGGGTGTTGAGCAACGGAAGCTGGAATGCGTCCATTACTTCCATGTCCTTGGGCGGGAACTGGCCGCCAATGACATCGGCCATGGAGGGGAAGAGAGCGAAGTCGAAGAAGGCCCAGAACCAGCCTACGAAGAACATGACTTCCGAAGCAATGAACAGGATCATGCCGTAGCGCAGGTGAAGCTGCACAACCGGGGTATGGTCGCCCGAATGCGCTTCCCGCACGACGTCCGCCCACCAGCTGAACATGGTGAAGAGCACGCCTGCCAGGCCGGCAAGGAAAACCCAGCCGCCGCCAGCATATTCGTGCATCCACATCACGCCGCCCGCCGCCATGGCAAGCGCCGACATAGAGCCTGCGAAAGGCCAGATGCTGGGCGGTAGAATATGGTAGTCGTGGGTCTTGGCTCCGGCCATTTCGCTATTTCCCTGTCCTTGATTTGGGTTGCTCTTAGCTTCCGCTTCCGTCCTGGTCCACAGGGTAGAAGGTATAGCTCAAGGTTATTTCCTGGGTATCCTTGTTATCGGGATCCTTCAGGATCTTCGGGTCAACATAGAAAAGCACGGGCATCCGCACCTCCTGACCCGGCTGAAGCGTCTGCTGGGTAAAGCAGAAGCACTGAATCTTGGTGAAATATGCGCCCGCCTGGCTGGGCGTCACATTGAAGGTCGCAGTTCCCGTCACCGGCTTGTCCGAAAGGTTCTTCGCAATGAAGATCGCCATGTCGCGCGCGCCAATGGTCACCCTGTCGGTCGGATGCTCGGGATAGAATTTCCACGGCAGCGCAGGCGAAACATTCGAATCGAAACGAATGGACATGGTGTGCCCGGATGCCACTTCCGCCGGCGCGCCTTGGGCATGGGCGCGCTGCGTTGTGCCATTAAACCCGGTCACCTGGCAGAACAGCCGGTAAAGCGGCACAGCGGCAAAGCCGAGCGCCAGCATAGCCAATGCCAGCAGCAGGGCCATCATTGCGCTGTTGCGTTTTTTCTGGGCCAGCGTCGCCATCAGTTGCCGCCGATCTTTGCCATGGTGATGAAGTAGAAAAGCAGCACCAGCGCGACCAGCAACGCCGCGGTGACAAGCGACCGGGACCGCTGTTTCGCCCGGATCTCGTCTTCCTCGTCCTTCTTCATGCCGCCACCATCCAGCGATCGGCCACAACCGAGCCGAACATAAGAAACAGATAAAGGATCGAATAAGCAAAGAGACGCCGCTCCGGCTTCATGCGCGAGGGATCGCTTTCGCGGCGCACGGCTACCTGGCAGGCAAGCACCGCAAACAAGCCCGTCAGGACCAGCGCGGAAACGCCATAGATGAGCCCCGTAAGCTGCAGGAGCACCGGAGCCATGGCCGCTACGGCCATGATGGCCGTATAAGCAAATATCTGGCGGCGTGTCGCAACTTCGCCCGAGACCACCGGAAGCATGGGAACCCCGGCATTGGCATAGTCGGTCTTCACAAAAAGGGCGAGCGCCCAGAAATGCGGCGGCGTCCAGAAAAAGATGAGGGCGAACAACGCCAGCGGCAGTGGCGCCACATCCCCGGTTGCCGCTGCCCAGCCGATCAGCGGCGGAAATGCACCCGCTGCACCACCAATGACAATATTCTGCGGCGTCCGGCGTTTCAACCAGACGGTATAGACAAGCACATAGAAGAGAATCGAAACAGCCAGGATGGCTGCCGCCAGCCAATTGGTCGCCACCCCGAGGAGGATGACCGAAAAGAATGAAAGGCCGACACCGAAGTGGAGGGCCGACTGGCGGTCCATACGCCCGGCGGGAAGCGGTCGATTGGCAGTCCGCTTCATCTTGGCGTCGAGGTCGGCCTCATACCATTGATTGAGGGCACCGGCGCCGCCAGCCCCAAGCGCGATGCACAATATCGCCGTAAATGCCAGCACCGGGTGGATAGTCACGGGTGCGGCCAGCATGCCGCAGAGGCCCGTAAAGACGACCAGAGTCATGACGCGCGGCTTGGTAAGCGCGAGGAAATCGCGCCAGTCCGCCGTCACTCCGGTCATATCGCCTGTCATTGGCCTGCTTGCCACTGTTGCCGTCCCGGTAAACCGGCCGCCCTATCAGAGCGGCCGGTTCCTTTTCCTTAGTCGATCTTCGGAAGCGTCTCGAACTGGTGGAAGGGCGGCGGGCTAGACAAGGTCCATTCCAGCGTCGTTGCGCCTTCACCCCACGGATTGCCTTCCGCCTTCTTGCCCGCCATCAGCGACCAGAAAAGATTGATGAAGAAGATGCCCACGCCAGCCACCATGACCACATAGCCCAGCGAGGCGATCTGGTTCCAGTGAGCATATGCCGAGGTGTAGTCGGGGATACGCCGGGGCATTCCGCTCATCCCCAAGAAGTGCATCGGGAAGAACAGGATGTTCACGCCGATGAAGAAGACCCAGAAATGAAGTTGGCCGAGGAACTCGCTGTAGTGCTTTCCACTCATCTTCGGGAACCAGTAATAGAAGCCGGCGAAGAGGGCGAAGACGGCACCGAGCGAAAGCACATAGTGGAAGTGCGCGACCACATAATAGGTGTCGTGCAGGTTATCGTCTACGCCGCCATTGGCCAGCACCACACCGGTGACGCCGCCGACGGTGAACATGAAGATGAAACCGATCGCCCAGACCATCGGGGTCTTGAAGCTCATCGAACCGCCCCACATCGTCGCGATCCAGGAGAAGATCTTGACGCCCGTGGGAACCGCGATGACCATGGTGGCCGCCGTGAAGTACATCTTCACGTTCACGGACATGCCGGTGGTGAACATGTGATGCGCCCACACGACGAAGCCAACGACGCCGATCGCGACCATGGCGTAAGCCATGCCGAGATAGCCGAAGACGGGCTTGCGGCTGAAAGTCGAGATGATCTGGCTGATAATGCCGAAGCCCGGCAGGATCATGATGTACACTTCGGGGTGACCGAAGAACCAGAAGAGGTGCTGGTAGAGCACCGGATCGCCGCCACCTGCAGGATCATAGAAGGTGGTACCGAAATTACGATCGGTCAGCAGCATGGTGATCGCAGCAGCCAAAACCGGCAGGGCGAGCAGTAGCAGGAAGGCAGTGACCAGCACCGACCAGACGAACAGCGGCATCTTGTGCAGGGTCATGCCCGGCGCGCGCATGTTGAGGATGGTGGTGATGAAGTTGATCGCGCCCAGAATGGAGCTGGCGCCCGCAATGTGGAGCGACAAGATGGCAAGGTCGACCGCGGGCCCCTGGCTGCCGCTTGTCGAAAGCGGAGCATAGACGGTCCAGCCGGTGCCGGCGCCATTGCCCGTACCGCCCGGAACGAAGGTCGAACCCAGAAGCAAGGCAAATGCCGGGATGAGCAGCCAGAAGCTGATATTGTTCATCCGCGGGAAGGCCATGTCCGGCGCACCGATCATGATCGGCACGAACCAGTTGCCAAAGCCACCGATCATCGCGGGCATCACCATGAAGAACACCATGATGAGGCCGTGTGCGGTGATGAGCACGTTCCAGAGATGATAGGCCTGATCAAGCGACGCATCAGCGCCGTCGGAGATCATTGCCCAGCTCTGCAGATACTGAATGCCGGGCTCTGCCAGCTCGGCGCGCATCATGCCGGAGATCGCGCCGCCGATGATCCCCGCCATAATGGCGAAGATCAGGTAGAGCGTGCCAATGTCCTTGTGGTTGGTCGACATGAACCACCGGGCAAAAAAGCCCGGCTTGTGATCCGCGTCATGATGTTCGTGGGTATGCGCCTGGAAATCGGCGTGCGTTGCTACAGTGTCTGTCATGTCCTGCGAACCTTAGTTGGTGGCTGCGGCCGGCTCAGCGGCATTTTCAGCGGGAGCGGCAGCTGCTTCAGCCGGTGCGGCGGGAGCCGCGGCAGCAGCGGCTTCGGCGCCCTTGGCGTGACCGCCCTGGGAAGCGACCCAGGCATCGAACTCAGCCGGAGGCAGCGCTTCAATGGCGATGGGCATGAAACCGTGACGGGCGCCGCAAAGCTCGGAGCACTGGCCGTAATAGACGCCCGGCTTTTCAATGGTGAAGCTCTTCTCGTTGATCCGGCCGGGAACGGCGTCTTCCTTCACCCAGAGCGCAGGAACCGAGAAGCTATGGATAACATCAGCGGCGGTGATCAGAATCTTGATGGGGCGACCCGCCGGAAGCACCAGGCGATTGTCCACACCGAGCAGTTCCGGCTCTCCGCTCTTCTTGGCCTCTTCGGCCGGGAGCATGTTGGAAACTATCTCCGAAATGCCGTTATCGGGATATTCGTAGCCCCAATACCATTGATAGCCGGTGACCTTCACGGTCAAGGCATCCTTCGGCGCCGGGGTGTACTGCCGGGCAAGCAAATCGATGGACGGAATGGCAATGCCCACCAGGATCAGAACCGGTACCAGCGTCCAGATGACCTCGATCAGCGTGTTGTGCGACGTCTTGGAGGGCTCGGGGTTGGCTGCGCGGCGAAACCGCACAATGACCCAGATGAGCAGACCCAGAACGAAAAGCGTGATGATGGTGATGATCGGCAGCAGAACGCCGTCATGAATCCAGCGGGCATATTTACCGGTATCGGTGAACTGCTCCTGGAAAGTGACTTCGGCCGCCTTTGGCATGCCGATACCCTCTGTCGGCTTCATGGCCAGGCGGGCCGGCTTGGCGTCCGCTGCAGGGGCCGATTCCGTCCCTGTTCCGGCCGGAGCTGCAACGGCCGGCTGAGGCGCGGGCGCAGCCTCCTGTGCACTGACCGAAGCGGGCGCAAAAGCCAGCAATCCGGCCAGAAATAGCGATTTCACCATGTTCATAAGCGTCTCGATCTTACCCCGCATATTCCGCTGTTTTCGGGCGCGAGGCCCGGTCACAGTCCTGTCATGATTGCGGCGGCTTATAGGGATGGTTTCCGCCTGCCTCAAGCACCTAAAAGGCATATTTTGTTTGTGTTGAACTTGGGTCGCGGCACGACTATCAGCCACGGCTCTGACAGGGGAATGACAAAGACATGACTGATGAAGAGATTCTGGCGGAATTCCGGGCCGCGCACGCGCTGCTGGAGGGCCATTTCATCCTCTCTTCGGGCAAGCGCAGCGCCAATTATCTGCAATGCGCCAGGGTCCTGATGGATCCCGAACGCGCAGGAAGGCTTGCCCGCGCGCTGGCACAAAAGCTTCCGCGCGAGATCCGTTCGGCCATAGATATAGTGGTATCCCCCGCAATGGGCGGCCTCATCATCGGTCATGAGATGGGCCGCGCATTGGGCGTCGAGGCGGTGTTCGTCGAGCGGCCCGAGGGCGTGTTCGAGCTGCGCCGGGGCTTTGAACTCAAGGAAGGCCAAAGGGTGCTGATGGTAGAGGACGTGGTTACGACCGGCCTTTCCTCCCGCCAGGCCATGGACGCTGTGCGCGCGGCGGGCGGAACGGTGATCGCTGAGGCTGCTCTCGTCGATCGTTCAGCGGGCGAGGTGGACATGGGCGTACCCTTCTTCCCGCTGGTGTCGCTGAACTTCCCGGTCTACGATCCAGAAGATATTCCGCCTGAGCTTGCGGCGATCGAGGCCGTAAAGCCGGGCAGCCGGAAGATGTCATAGGAATGAACACGGTCCGCCATCTGCGCCTGGGCGTCAATATCGATCATGTCGCCACCATCCGCAACGCACGTGGCGGCGATCATCCCGATCCGGTAAAGGCAGCGCTTGCTGCAGCGGCGGCCGGAGCCGATGGCATCACGGCACATTTGCGCGAAGACCGGCGCCATATCCGGGATGATGACATATCGGCGTTGATGGCCGCCCTTTCGATTCCGCTCAATCTGGAAATGGCGGCTACGCAGGAAATGCTGGACATCGCGCTGCGGCACAAGCCGCATGCCGCCTGCATCGTGCCGGAAAAGCGGGAGGAGCGCACAACCGAGGGCGGGCTTGACGCCGCCGGGCAGTTCGGCCAGCTCATGCCCATCGTTTCCGCTCTCACAGCGGCGGGGATAAGGGTCAGCCTGTTCATAGAGCCCGATCCGAGACAGATCGATGCGGCAATCCGCCTCCAGGCGCCGGTGGTCGAATTCCATACCGGCCGCTACGCGCATCTTGAGGGTGGCGAACGCGCCGCGGAATTGCGCCGCATATCCGACGCGGCGGCGCTCGCCGCCAAGAACGGAATTGAACCGCACGCGGGGCATGGACTGACGTTCGATAATGTGGGCCCGGTCGCCGCCATTCCGCAGCTTGCGGAACTCAACATCGGGCATTTCCTGATTGGCGAAGCGATTTTTTCGGGCCTCAAGGAAGCCATCCGGGAAATGCGGCGGCAAATGGATCTGGTGCGGTGACAGGGATAAGCGTTCCTCCCTCCCGCGTGGGGGCGCTGTTGGGTCCTCGTGATTTAACTTGCCCTCCCCTAGCCGCGCTCACAGGCGGGGCGGCAACATGATCATCGGCCTTGGCTCCGACCTGTGCAGCATTGAACGGATACAGGCGTCGCTCGACCGTTTCGGCGAACGTTTCGAGCAGCGCGTCTTCACCGACGTGGAACGCGCCAAGGCTGCGTCCCGGCCGCATAGCCGGGCGGGCACTTTTGCCAAGCGGTTCGCGGCCAAGGAAGCTTTTTCCAAGGCGGTCGGCACCGGTTTCAAGGCCGGCGTGTTCATGAAGGATATCGGCGTTGTGAACGCTCCTTCGGGAGCGCCAACGCTGCGCCTGACGGGAGGGGCGCTGACGCGGCTGGAATCGCTGGTTCCGGTTGGATATAGACCCGTCATTCACCTTACGCTCACCGACGATCATCCATGGGCGCAAGCATTTGTGATCATAGAGGCCCTGCCGCTCGGCTAGGGTCTGGCCGGAAAGGCAATGAAGTCGATGGAAGCGGACATGGCCGACCTGGAGCGGGGCGAGGAACAGCAGCAGTCCGGGCAAAGCGGGAACAAGGGCACGGACTGGAAAGCCGAACTGAAGAGCATTTCCATTCTGATCCTCGCTGTGCTTGGCTTTCATAGCCTCGTCGCCAAGCCCTTCTACATCCCTTCAGAATCGATGATGCCACGCCTGCTGGTGGGGGATCGGCTGGTGGTCACCAAATATCCCTACGGCTGGTCCTACGTGTCCCCCTCCTTCCATCTGCTGCCTTTCATCCATGGCAGGCTGATGGGCAAGCTGCCGGAGCGCGGTGACATCGTCATCGTTACACCGCGCGGCAAAAGGAGTGATTACATAAAGCGCGTGATCGGTCTTCCGGGAGACCTGCTAGAGATCCGCGATGGGCAGGTCATCCTGAACGGAAAGCCCGTGCGGCAGGATACACAGCCCAATTTGCGCCTTCCCATTGATGCCAATGCGCCATGCGAGGCAGGCCAGTTCCCTGGACGCCAAACCCTGGGGATGGAAGGCCAGCCCTTTTGCGATCTGCCGGTCAAACGGGAAACCCTTCCCAACGGCCGATATTATGATGTGATCGACCTGGGCGACCGCGGGCCACTCGACTGGTTCGGTCCCATCAAGGTGCCCGCAGGTCATTTGTTCCTGATGGGAGACAATCGGGACCGGTCGGCGGACAGCCGGGTCAGCCTGGAGGAGGGCGGTCTGGGCGGACCTGTGCCGGTCGAAACCATTGGCGGCCGGGCGGAGTTCATAAGTTTCTCGCTGGATGGAACGGCCGGATGGAATCCGCTGAGCTGGCTCTCGGCCCTGCGCGGCGGCCGCGCCGGTACAAGCTTGCATCCGGCAACGGCGGCGAAGGACAAGACAAGATGAAGGCTGCTCAGGATTCGGGCGACACGTCTCATATAGAGGCTCCGGGCCCGACGGAGCTTTACGATCCCTTGCTTCGGCGGGAGGTGCAGAAAGCCGCGATCTGGCTTGGCATGGCCATCCTTGTTGCCCTGGTCGTCCTGCTCGCCCAGCCCATCCTGCTGATCCTCGGCGCGCTCGTCATCACGTCCATGCTGGATGGTGGGGCGCGCCTTTTGGGCCGCGTGCTGCCGATCAAGCGGGGATGGCGGCTTACCATCGTGATTCTGGCGCTGGTGCTATTCCTTGGATGGACGGTCTGGCTGACCGGATCGCAACTTTCCGCCCAGGCCGCGGCGATGAAGGAAATTGTTCAGATTCAGATTGCCCGCATCAGCGCCTTTGCCACCGATCAGGGCTTCACTGCCGCCGCTACGGATCTCCGATCGCTGATCGACCAGATTTGGGGGTCGCTCGGCAAGGTGACGGCGGCAGTCAGTACTGCGGTCGGGGCGATCAGCAGCCTTATCATGATGCTGGTGCTGGCGATCTTCATTGCCGTCGAGCCCCGGCTTTATGAGCGAGGCGTGGCCTGGATGCTGCCAATGAGCCGGCGCGCCAATTTCTACAAGACTGCTGACAAGATGGCTTGGACCATGCGGCGGCTGATGTTCGGCCGGCTGGTCGGGATGGCCGTCGAGGGCTTCGGCACCTGGATCCTTTTGTTGCTGGGCGGCGTGCCAATGGCGGCGCTCCTTGGCGTACTTACCGGGATATTGGCCTTTCTGCCCAATATCGGCGCGATCGTCTCAGGCGTGCTCATCGTTCTCGTCGGCTTTTCGGCCGGCATGGACGCGGGACTTTACGCCATCGGCGTTTATCTGGTGGTCCAGACGGTGGATGGCTATCTGATTGTCCCGATGGTGGCCAAGCGCGCGGTCGATCTGGCTCCGGCACTGGTGCTCGGCGCGCAGATATTGTTCGGCGCCCTGTTTGGCATTTTGGGGCTGTTCCTCGCCGATCCGATCGTGGCGATGATCAAGGTGTTTCTGGAGGAACGCTCCAAACAGAACGGCGCGCCAGATTCGTGATAGCCTCAGGCTGAATCGTGGCGAGCCCGAAGGCGGCTCATCCTGATAATGTGGTCGAAGATGGCGGGATGGAGGGGCCGTTCGAATTGACAGCCCGCTTCATGATCGCGAGTCCACATGACCTTGGCCTTGCGGCCGTCAAAGCCGGGAAGCATGACGTAAATCACGGATTCCTGTTCCAGCTTTGCAAAGCTCTGCACCCGGAAACCGGTCGGCGAAAGATTGGAGAGACGGGCATTGAACCAATTCTCCCCTGCCCGGCGAAGCTTCACGCCGATCAGCAGATTGTGCCGGTCATAGGACCGGTCCGGCAAGTCATTAAAGGGAATGGGCTGTGAAACCATGATGCCGTCCGGGTCCAATCTCGGACGCACTTTGTCACAGGAAGGTAAGCGGGAGGTTAAGGCTCGGCGGGAAATCGAATGCCAGGCGGCTTGAGGTTGGGACCGTCGGCAATCTCTGCACGAGAGCATATTTTGGCCGGGCTGGGATCACTCATCCATTTCCGTTTGTGCCCCTGGACTGCCTGCAAGGCACGCGCTCGGATAAATTTGAGCTTTGGCTGAAGTCGAGACATGTTCGCCTCAGGCCGCTCTCTCGCCATAAGGCAGCGGGGTCCCTGCCTGCGCAGGGACGACGTGTATCCTGAGAATTATGTCCAAGAATTTAGGGTGGAAGGGCTTTTCCTTCCGGTCTGTGCGTCTCTGCGTGAAAATCCGAACCCGAAGATCAAGCTTTTGCCCATGATCCACCTCCAAAGAGAACGAATCACAAATCTCAGCCCAAGGGAATTCCTACCGATTCAAATTTCACGTCCGCCGCTCTAACGGATAATTGTTCGGGCAGAGGTGCGGAGGATTTTATCCGCCTTCGACCATTTAACCTGTCGTCCCTGCGCAGGCGGGGACCCCGCTGTCTTATGGCGATTTCTTTTTTGAAAAGACATTCGCCAAAACGAGGGCGAACGAGCCCCGGGCTCAGCGTAAAATCACTGGCCGGCCGGTGCCTGGCCCTGCTGTTGTTGCATTTGCTGCTGCATCTGCATGAGCTGCGCCTTGGATACATAATCCAGCAGCTCAACGTCGAAGACCAGCACGCTGTCCTTCGGAATTGGCCCGCCCTCAGGCACATTCGAGCCATAGCCGAGCTCAGGCGGGATCCACAGGCGGTATTTGCCGCCGCGCTGCATCAATTGCAGCCCTTCTGAAAATCCCGGCACGACGCCGTCGACCGGAAGCGGCGCCCGCTGGTTCTGATCGAAGATCTTTCCGTCGGTCAGCATGCCCGTGTAGTTGATGAGCGCGACATCATCGGTCGTTGGCCGGTCGCCCTGCCCTGCTTCCAGCACCTTGTACTGAAGACCGCTTTGCGTGGTGACCACACCCTCTTCATCGGCATTGGCCGCCAGAAAGCCAGCAGCCGATTTGCCGATGACGCCCTGTGTTCCGGCATAGGCCAAGCCAGCCCCGGCAAGAGCCGCCGCGGCGACGCCAATCCAGAGCTTGACAAGGGACCCCTTCGCGATTGGACGAAGGGGAACAGCGGTCACTTCCGACATGCCGGAATACCTTTGATCAAAGAGAAAAGGAGAAAGGCGGCGCCTTACCGGACGCCGTCGCGTTCCGCCCGCTTGCGCTCCAGCTTGCGGGCACGGCGAACAGCCGCAGCCTTTTCACGAGCACGCTTTTCCGACGGCTTTTCATAATGACGGCGCAACTTCATTTCGCGATACACGCCCTCGCGCTGCAGCTTCTTCTTGAGCGCCCGCAGCGCTTGGTCGACGTTGTTGTCGCGAACGATAATTTGCATAAGCCAGTCAATCTCCAATCGAAAACGGTATCGTCCCTTGTACCTGGGGCCGCCTGTGACAATACCGAAAGCATATAACAGGGTTCGTCGCAGCTATTGCCTGCGCCGTATGCCGCGCGCCCTATCAGCAGAGTCGGCTGATTTCAACCCCAAAGCTCTTGGGACTGCTCTCAACAGCCCGCTTTCTTATCCGAATAGTGATCCAAATGCCATGGTTCGCAGGGGTTCGCCGCCGGATTGCCGGAAGGGGAGCTGTCGCAGGGCCGATGGCAGCCATTTGCACGCGATCAATCATCGTCTAGAAACCCCGGCATGACAAAATTCACCGTCAACGACCGGCCAATCCAATACCGCATGGATCCCGCCACTCCCCTGCTTTGGGCCCTGCGGGACGCATCCAATCTGACCGGCACCAAATATGGCTGCGGCACTGGCGACTGCGGGGCCTGCACGGTGGAGATTGACGGAGAAGCGATCCGGAGTTGCCAGATCAGCATTGCCGCGGTCGAGGGCCGGTTCGTCACCACCATCGAGGCGCTCTCGCCTGATCGCAGCCATCCTGTTCAACAGGCCTGGGCGGCGGAAAATGTGCCGCAGTGCGGATTTTGCCAGTCTGGCATGATCATGGCGGCGGCGGTACTGCTCAAGAAAAACCCCAATCCCAGCGACGCCGACATAGAGGCGGCGATCACTAATATTTGCCGTTGCGGCACTTATCCCCGTATTCGCGAGGCAGTGAAGCGCGCGGGCCGGATCCTGCGGCGGGAGGAAAATGTCGCGGCCGCTCCCCCACCCGCCATCGCGCCCGAGGACGCGGCCCGCGCCATACCGGCCCTCTCGCCCAATAACGATTAGCACCCATCCGATTCTTGCTATTTCCTGACTCCGCAGTTCAGCAAAGGGTCATTGCAGGGGGCGTAGCCCTGTTGCCATGCTGGGGCCAGTGAGGCCCCTGGAGGAACTGCAATGAAGAAGTTTGTGCTGGCGGGGCTGATGGCCGCTACTGCATTCACGCCGATTTCCTCGGCGGTGGCGCAGGATCGCGGCCATGATCACGCTGAACGGCGTGAGGCCCGCCAGGAGCGGCAGCAAGAACGCCGCGAATGGCGGAATGACCGCCGCGAAAACCGGATGGAAGCGCGGCAGGAGCGGCGTGAGCCGCAACGGGACTGGACCCGCCGTGATCACCGACAGGATGGGCGGCAGGAGCGCCGGGAAGATCGCGACTGGGGGAACGATCGCCGAGACGACCGTCGGGATTGGAGCGGCCGCCGCGGGGATGCAGAGCGTCGTGACTGGCGGCAGGAACGCCGAGACTGGCGGGAAGGCCGGAACGAGTGGCGGCGCGACCGCAACGAATGGCGCGACGATCGCCGCCGGGTCTTGAATCGTTGGTCGGACCAGCGGCGCTGGGACCATCGCTGGCGGGACAATCACCGCTATGACTGGCGGAGCTACCGCCATAGCCACCGGCACATCTATCGCATGCCGCGCTACTATGCGCCGCGGGGCTGGGATTATGGCTATAGCCGCTTTTCTATCGGCATCTTCCTGGGAGCGCCGCTCTACGGCAGCAGCTATTGGATCGACGACCCCTGGTACTATCGCCTGCCGCCGGCCTACGGCTCGCTGCGCTGGATCCGCTACTATGACGACGCGCTGCTGGTCGACATGCGGGACGGCTATGTCGTCGACGTGATCTACGATTTCTTTGATTAACAGCTTCCTGAACTGGCCTTCAGGAAAAACTGCCCGGGACGAGCGATCGTCCCGGGCTTTTTATTCAGGCGCTATCAGAAGCGAATGCCAACGCCGCCCAGGATCTGGTGACGCTCAATGTCGGCTTCATAGTTGGAATAGCGATATTCGCCGCGCAGGAACAGATTGCCGCCCAGCTTATAGTCCAGACCGGCACCGGCACGGATGCCGTCGCCATTGCTGCCGTCGCCGTCAACGTCGATGCGCGCATTGGTGTAGCCAACCTTTGCATAAAGCAGCGCGGTGTCGCCCATGGCATAGCCGAGACGCGCGCCGGCATAGAGGTCACGGTCGCTTTCCAGCTTCACGCCTGCAACGGTCCGCTCCGTAGTGGAGTCGGAAACTTCCGCCTCGACGCCATAGACAATCGAGCCAGCCTGGAAGTCATAGCCCAGACCGAGGCCATAGAGAAAACCGTCGGGCGTTCCAGCAACGGAGTTCGTGTCGAGCGAATCATAACCCGCAAGCACTTCCGCGTGAGGGCCAGCGAAGCTGCCAGCTTCCTGTGCATAAGCAGGAACAGCGACAGACGCAGCAGCAACGGCTGCAAGAATTGCAGTTTTCATGTTCTTCCTTTTAACGAACGTTATTTCAGGTCGCCTTCGAACGAGGCAGGTGTCATTTATGATCGTCTACGCAAATTAAAAGAGAAAAAATCCGTATTTCCTTCTTTAATTCTGCTTTACTTTCACGCTCCGGCGCCCTGCTTGCGGCCAGAAAGCGCGCTTTCGCTGCCCTTTGCGTCTCATCAGGTGAATCCCCAATGAACATGATACAATAGCCAAATATCGCTTTTCGGCTTTCCATTGTTACAATTATGCAACAGAACGGATGGATCATGAACGGGCAGACGAGATTGGTGAAGCGGCACCGGCTCTCCACGCGGCTTTGGCATTGGACGAACTTCCTTTGCGTCACCATCCTGCTGATGAGCGGCCTCGGCATTTTCAACGCCCATCCCCGGCTCTATTGGGGGCAGTACGGAGCGAATTTCGACCGGGCCTGGCTGGTGCTGGAACGCTTTCCCGCATGGGCGACGATCCCCGGCCATTACAGCCTGGCCATGTCCCGGCGATGGCATCTCGCCTTTGCGCTGATCTTTGCCTTCGCCCTGCTGCTTTACATGCTGTGGAGCCTTTTCAACCGCCATATCAGCTGCGACCTTTCCATCGGAAAGGACGATATCCGGCCAAGCCACCTATGGCAGGACATCAAGGATCATGCGCGGCTTCGTTTTCCGGCGGGCGAAGCGGCGCTCCGCTATAATATCCTTCAGAAGCTGAGCTATGTGGCGGTGATATTTCTGCTGCTTCCGCTGCTGGTTTTCACAGGCCTCACCATGGCGCCCGGCATGAATGCCGCCTGGCCGTGGCTGGTGGACATCTTCGGCGGCAGGCAATCGGCGCGTTCGCTTCACTTCCTGGCCGCAGCGCTGCTTGTCGCCTTCTTCGTCATTCACATCCTGATGGTCGTGCTCGCGGGGCCGATCAATGAAATGCGGTCCATGATTACGGGCAAATTCAAGGTCCGGGAGGGCAGGTCATGAGCGGCCTCATCACACGCCGCAGCATGCTCGGCGGCCTTGCCGCGGGAGCCGGAGGATTGCTGGCCGGATGCGACCGGCTGGCGCGAAATGAGAGCTTCCGGGAGGCATTGTTCTCCGCTGAAAATATGCATCGCTGGGCACAAAGGACGCTGATGGACCGCAATGCCCTCGCCCGGGAATTTTCACCCGAGGACATGTCCCCCTATTTCCGTTCCAACGGCACCCGCAATCCGGACACTGCGGAATATAGGGCCTTGGTCCAAGGCCAGTTTGCGGACTACCGGCTGAGGATTGACGGGCTGGTGGACCGGCCGCTGTCGCTTTCCCTTCCGCAAATCCTGGCAATGCCCAGCAGAAGCCAGATCACTCGGCATGACTGCGTGGAAGGGTGGAGCGCCATCGGCAAATGGACCGGCATATCCCTGGGTCTTTTGCTCCATGCCGCGCGGATGAAGGAACGGGCGCGCTATATTGTGTTTCACTGCGCCGATTTCATGGGTACCACCCCTTATTATGAAAGCATCGACCTCGTCGACGCCTTCCACCCACAGACAATTCTTGCCTTCGCGCTGAACGGCAAAAGACTGGACATCGCGCATGGTGCGCCTCTGCGCCTGCGGGTGGAGCGGCAATTGGGGTATAAGCACGCCAAATATGTCATGCGGGTAGAAGCCGTCGACAGCTTTGCGCAGATAGGCCGCGGCAAGGGAGGTTATTGGGAAGATCGCGGCAATTATGAATGGTATGCCGGCATTTGATTGATATAGATTTTCAGTCGGTTATAGTCCTGCGCATGAGCCTGTTGGACGTATTTCTCCGCCGCGTCATCCTTAAGGGTACGCTCACTGTCGTTGATCACAAGGGAAAGGCGCAAAGCTTCGGCCAGGCAACACCGGGTCTGCCCGATATTACCATCCGGCTCAACGATCCGGGCGTTGCGGGCGCCATTGTGCGCAATCCTGCCCTTGGCGCGGGCGAAGGCTATATGGACGGCCGCTATTCGGTCGATAATGACGACATAATGGGCCTTGTGGAACTGGTCCAGGCGAATACCCGCTGGGAAAGCGGGCGTCCGCTGGAACGGCCGAACCTCGTCCGCAAATATGGCGGCGCGCTGATCGGCAAGCTCGATCGCATTAACCAGCGCGCCAGGTCAAAGGCGAATGTCGCGCATCATTATGACCTTTCAGGCAGGCTGTACGAACTTTTCCTCGACAAGGACCGCCAATATAGCTGCGCCTATTTTTCCGATCCTGCAAACGGTCTGGAGCAGGCGCAGGAGGATAAAAAGGCGCATATAGCCGCCAAGCTGGCCCTGGAACCCGGGCAGCGCGTGCTGGACATAGGATGCGGATGGGGCGGCATGGCCCTGTACCTGCATCAAAAGTGCGGGGTCGATGTGCTGGGCATCACCCTGTCCGAAGAACAGCTCAAGGTGGCGAGGGAGCGGGCTGAGGCTGCCGGCGTCAGCGATCATGTGAAATTTGAACTGATCGACTATCGGGATGTCGAAGGCCGCTTCGACCGCATCGTTTCGGTCGGCATGTTCGAACATGTGGGAACGCCGCATTACAGCGAATTCTTCCGCCATTGCCACAATCTGCTGACCGACGAAGGCGTCATGCTGCTTCACACGATCGGCAGGCTGAACGAGCCCGGCGTGACCGACGCCTGGACCCGTAAATATATTTTCCCCGGCGGCTATTGCCCCTCCTTGAGCGAGATTTTGACGGCAAGCGAGCCCAACAAGCTGATGGTGTCTGACGTTGAGGTGCTACGGCTCCATTACGCGCTGACGCTGCGCCATTGGTATCAGCGGGTAGAAGCCAACAAGTCCGAGATCGTGAAGCTCTATGACGAGCGTTTCTACCGCATGTGGAAATTCTATCTCGCGGGCTCGGCCACTGCCTTCGAGCATGGCAATATGGTGATCTATCAGCTTCAATATCTGCGCAACCGCCGCGCGCTGCCGATCACACGCGATTATATGATGGAGGCAGAGGCGGCGCTGGGCCGGGGATTCCTCGATCACACGGAGGCGCGGAAGCGCGGGTGAGAGGAAATAGCGGGATTATTATGAAGCTCGTCCCTGCGCAGACAGGGACCCCGCTGCCTATTTAGCTGCGTTTTTTTAAGAAAAGCTGGGTCCCTGCCTTCGCAGCGACGACGGAAAAAATGGTTGGTGGAATGGCGTCTTCGCCCGGTCATCTGCAACAAAACCGGAAAGGCAGAAGCCGCAATCTCGCGGCAGCTACGTCTTTACCGGATATGGCATGATCATGGCGCCATCCGGCGCAGCCGTGAAGGTTGTCTGCGTCGGATAGGCAAATTCAATGCCTTCCTGCTTGAAACGCCGGAGTATAGCGAGACCGATGGCGTGGCGCATCTGATACACCTGCTCATAATCGGGATCGAACACGTCGAACTCCACTTCGAAATCCAGCGAGCTTTGCCCAAAACCAACAAAGCCGCTGCGGATGAATACCGCGCCATGGCTGTCAACGATTTCCTTCAACAGTGCCGGAATGCGGTCCGCCACTGCCGGATCGGTCTGATAAATGACACCGATCGGGAACTTCATCCGCCGGTGATCAAGCCCGGCATAGCTTGTGATTTCCTTCGACAGCAGATTGGTGTTGGAAATGATCTTCTTTTCACCCGTAATCGCCCGCAGCCGCGTGCTCTTCAGCCCGATTTTCTCTACCGTGGCCGTGGTCTGGTCATAGTTGATCGTTTCCCCCTTCAGGAAGGGGCGGTCAAATATGATGGAGAGGGCCGCGAAAAGATCAGAGAAAATGCCTTGCGCGGCAAGACCTATGGCAATGCCGCCAATGCCGAGGCCAGCGACCAGGCCAGTGACATTGACGCCCAGATTGTCGAGAACGACAACCGCCGCAATCGCAAACAGCGCCACCGTGACGACGATGCGGATCACGCCCATGGCATTGGCAAGCGTCTCTCCGGAAACGCCATCGCTAGCGCGCCGCTCCAACACGCCCATGATGAGTTCGCGCAACCAGATCGCGCCCTGAAATACGGCGGAAATGGTGAAGAGAAAAGCGATCCCCTCGGCAAGCAGCGGCGGCGGGCTTGTGTGCCCTGCCACCAGCTTGGCCGATACCATGATCAGGAAGAACTGCCCGGTCTTGGCAGCGACCCTGCCGATGATCGGGGCAAGACCCAGCGGGTCCCGCCGGTTCCGAAGCCGCATGCCAAAACTGCGGCCGAGACCCAGCAGCAGATAGATGCCGATCCCCACCAGCATCGCAAGGGCAATGTCCACGCTGTTCGTCGCCACCCAGTCAGTAGTGGATGACCAGAGGGACGAGAGCTTTGATTCGATATTGATTGCGTGGAAATTGCCGAGGGCCGAATTGCTTCTGTTAGTCATGAAGGTCCCTGCCGAAGCCTCTGACTCGCTCCGGTCCTGATCGAACCGGCGCGAGCCTAAACTTTTTTGTTTTCCGTGATTTCCGAGCCGCCAGATGATTCCATCTGGCTCAAAATCACTCTAGAGCGCGCTTTCTTCCTGAGATCGGTCAGGAAAGTAAAGGGCGTCAAAGCGGAATGGCAGGTCCAGGTTCCCCGCTGAGCAGAATAATCTGTCCGGTCACCATATCGGCATCTGCCAGCCAATCGAGGACAGCCGGAACATCCTTTTCCCACCCTTGGGCAACCGCTACGGCGTTCACCCGCCGTGCGGGCGCCGCCTGGACGGCCAGTTTCTGTACTTGAAGCGAGAGTTCGGAAATGCGGAGCCGATCCGGCGCCGCTGCCAGCAGAATGAACGTTCCCCACTCCCCTTGCGGCAGCGAGGGAGACGGCGCATCCTTGAGCAGTTCCACACGCAAGTCCGCCCTGGCCTGGGTAGCCGACGCGATCGACCAGCCAAGCGCCTTCAGGCCATTTGCCGCGATTTTGCCAAGCGGAAACCGGTCGCTCAGCGAAACGCTTCTCATTTCCGGGCGCGGCCCATGGTGATCCCGATGGATTCGCCCCGCTCGGAAAGCGCCAGCTTCACGATCTTCACCTCGATATGCTTCACCTTGCGGTCCTGCAGAAAGATCGTTTCGATGATGTGCTCGGCAACCGCCTCGATCAAGGTGAAATGCTGTCCCTGCGGCAGCGCGGTGGAGGCGGCATGCTTCAGGTCCATATAGTTTTTGGAATGGTTGAGATGCGTATCCGGGGCGTAACGGTCCGCCATTTCCAACGTGGCACGCACGCTGATCCGCAATGGCTGCGGCAGGTGAGTTTCCTCCGAATAGATGCCGGTCAGCACATCGACGTCCAGATCATCGACCTCCAGGACCAGATAGTCCCCTTCCCCGTTCATGCCGCCTTCATTCCTTCGTTCCAAATTGCGCTTTAATTTTGCGCAAAGGTCGCTAAAAGCCCCGCGCTTGCGGCGCTGATGCCCGCGAACTGACGGAATCGCAAGAATTGACGCACATAACAGCCCTCTCCACGCAAAGCGATAGCGCTGTCGAAGCGCTGCTTGATGCCGCCTTTGGCCCGGGCAGGCAGAAGCGGACGGCCTATGCGATCCGTGATGGCATGTTGCCGGTCGCCTCGCTCAGCTTTGCGGCGCTCGATGGGCGGGACAATATGGTGGGCCTGCTCCAGAGCTGGCCGGTGGCGCTGACCGATGCGGCAGGCAAGCAGCACCCATTGATCATGGTGGGGCCCGTCGCAGTGCAGCCAACACTCCAGCAGGGGGGCATCGGCAGGAAACTGATGCACCGGCTGATGGACGAAGCGCGGGCGCGCCAATGCGAACCGCTGATAATGATCGGCGATCCTGAATATTATGGCCGCTTCTTCGGCTTCTCCGCGGCTGGCACTGCGGCTTGGGAAGTGCCCGGACCAGTGGAACGTCACCGGTTGCTTGCGCAATCGATCGATGGCAGCCCCCTTCCCGGAGCAGGGAAGCTCGGCCCGCGCGTCGCAGGGCTGCGCGCGGCCTGCTGATGCCGGATTACTCCCCTTCCGCTTGCGGGAGGGCCATGACAATCCCGGACAACAAGCCTTTCCTTCTCCCCCGCAACATCCTATCTCCCCGGAATGCGGACGGACCCATCCATAGATCTGGAAAAGCTTTCGATTGCCGAAATTGCGAGTCTGGCCGAGCAGCGGAAACTGCCCCCGGTCGATCAGTGGAACCCCACGCATTGCGGCCATAGCGACATGCGGATTGCGAAGGACGGCACGTGGTTTTACCGGGGCTCCCCAATCGGCCGGCTTGCCATGATCCGCCTGTTTTCCACCATCTTGCGGCGGGAACCGGATGGCCGCCATGTCCTCGTCACCCCGGCGGAAAAGTTGGATATCGATGTGGAGGACGCACCCTTTCTGGCGGTAGAGCTACATACGGAAGGGGAAGGACGCGAACGCCGCCTGGCTTTTCGCCTGAACAGCGGCGATCTGGTGGTTGCGGATGCCGGCCATCGCCTTTGCTTTGAGGACCGGGGCCACGGAACCCATCCTTATCTGCACGTGCGCGGAGGACTGGAAGCGCTGGTGTCGAGGCCGGTCTATTATGAACTGGCCAATCTCGCCATCGAGGAAGCGCATGTCCCGCTGGGCCTCTGGAGCGAAGCTGAATTCTTCGCGATGGAAGCGGCGGCATGAGACTTGCCGAACGGCTGCGCACCGCTCTCCAAAATGGCCATGAGAAGGGGCCGGGGATAATTTCTGATACGCGGGATCCGCGCATCACGCCCGACATTGTTCTGGCGCCTGCGGCAGTCCTGATCGCGGTCACCGACCGGCCCGAACCTGGCCTGATCCTCACTCAAAGGACCGCGCATTTGCGCAAACATGCCGGGCAGATCGCCTTTCCCGGAGGCCGCGTAGACGATAGCGATGCGAACGAGATTGATGCCGCCCTTCGGGAGGCGGAGGAGGAGATTTCCCTGCCCCGCTCCATGGTGGAGGTGATCGGCGTTTCCGACCGCTATCATACCTTCACAGGCTTCGACATCGCCCCCGTCCTTGCCGTCGTGCCGCCGGACCTGCCCCTTGTCCCTCATGCCCATGAAGTCGCCGACTGGTTCGAAATGCCGCTGGAATATGCGCTGGACCCCGAAAATCAGGTTAGACGCTGGATAGAATTTCAAGGCGAGCAGCGCCCCTATTATGAGATATTGTGGAAGGACCGGCGCATATGGGGCGTGACTGCGGCGATCCTTGTCAACCTGCGCAAGAGGTTGGGCTGGTGACGCGGACATTGCCGGATATGGAATGGCGCCACCGGACCGGCCTCGATCACCTGCTTCAGGTGCTTGAGGCTGGGGAAGGGATGTCGCGCTATGTGGGCGGGGCCGTACGCGACAGCCTGCTGGGCCTGCCGGTATCCGACGTTGATATTGCCACCAGGCTTCTGCCTCAGCATGTCATGAACCGGCTGCAGAATGCCGGGATCAAGGCCGTTCCCACAGGGATCGATCACGGAACGGTCACGGCGGTGCTGAGTGGATGGCCGGTGGAGATAACGACCCTGCGCCGCGACGTGGAGACCGACGGGCGGCGCGCTACGATCGCCTATAGCGATGACTGGCGGGAAGACGCAGCAAGACGCGATTTCACGATCAACGCGCTTTACGCCGATCCCCTATCGGGAGAGATCAGCGATTATTTCAGCGGCCTCAAGGACCTTGAGGAAAAGCGTATCCGCTTCATCGGCAACGCCGCCGAGCGGATCGAGGAAGATCATCTTCGCATCCTCCGCTATTTCCGTTTCCTTGCGCGCTTCGGCATCCCTGACCCACAGGCGGAAGACTATCGCGTCTGCGTGGCCAAGACGAACAGCCTGATGGCCCTGTCGCGCGAGCGCATTGCCGATGAACTGATGAAACTTCTTGCGGTGAGCGATCCCCTGCCCGCCCTCCGCCTGATGGTCGATGGGAGCATCTTTGCCCCGGTGTTGCCGGAAATCGAACGATCGGGCCTGGACCGGCTGGCGAGGCTTATCGAGCGTGAGAGTGGCTCCGGCGCTGAGCCGTCTTCCTTGCGCCGTCTTGCGGCCCTGTTACAGCCGGACAGCCGAACCGCAGATGCAGTGGGCGCCCGCCTCAAATTGTCCAACAAGGCACGCAAGCGGCTGGCCCTCGCGCATGATGCGGCCTGGTCTCATATCCATAAACCAGCCGAACTTGCCTATCGGATCGGCAGGGAAAGCGCCGTGGATCGCCTGCTGTTGGACAGCAGCCGGCCCATCGCCGACGCTCGCGGGCTTTTGAGCTGGGAAAAGCCCAGCCTTCCGATCGGGGGAGGCACACTGGTCAAAAAGGGTCTTGCTGCCGGTCCTCTCGTCGCCCGCGCCTTGCAAAAAGTCGAGCAGCGCTGGATCGATGAAGATTATCCCGGCGCAGAGCGCGTCAATGCTATTGCCGACGAAATAGTGGATCAATTGTTGCAGGACAGCCAGAACTCATAGGCTTTTTTCGGCGGCATAGGCTGAGCGAAATGGAAGCCCTGGCCCTGATCGCAGCCAAATTGCGCGAGTGCGGCACAAAGTTCCGGGCTTTCAATACCCTCGGCGGTCGTGCGAAGCTTCAGCGACCTGGCCAGTGACAATATGGCCTCAACAATTGCGCATTTATCCTGGTCGTTCAGCATTTCGCCGACGAAGCTGCGGTCGATCTTCAATATGTCTATGGGCAGTCGGTGGAGGCTGGCGAGGTTGGAAAAGCCAGTGCCGAAATCGTCCATCGCGACGGAAACATATTGAGTTTTCAGCGCCGTGAGGACCTGCCGGGCCTTGTCAGGATCGGCGATGATTGCGCTTTCCGTCAGCTCCACCGTCAATCTGTTACCCGCAATGCCGGAGTAGCGCAGTGCCTCCTCGACGACCGCCGGGACATCGTCACGCGCCATTTGAATTGGGGAAAGATTGACGTTGACGCCAACCGGCAATGGCTTGCCCCGCTTGCTGTCCCATTGCGCCAGGGTCTGCAACGCTTCGTGCATTGCCCAGCGGCCAAGCGGGATGATCAGCCCTGACTCTTCGGCGACGGGAATGAACTCACTGGGTGAAATTTCGCCGCGCTCAGGGTCTTCCCACCGAGCTAGCGCTTCAAAGCCGGTCACCGATCCGCTCTGGAGATCGATGAGCGGATGATAGGCCATGCGCAGCCTGCCGCTCGCCAGGGCCTCCCGCAGCTTGCTTTCCAGATCAAAGCGGTCGCGGGCCTTCCGCAAGGCGCCGGGGCGATAGATTTCCAGCTTACCGCTCTTCTTTGCCAGCTTCATCGCGACCTGCGCCTGACGAAGAATGTCGTCCACATCCTCCGGGCCGCATTCCTGCGGGTTTGAGATCGCGCAACCGATCGCGGCCTCTATGCTGAGCTGAAGATTGGACAGGCGGCAAGGCGCAGCCAGCGCGCTATTCAGCCGTTCCACGATTTGAAGGGCGTCGGATAAACCATTGTTCAGCCGGGCGAAGATGCCGAACTCATTTCCGCCAAGCCGCGCCAATATGTCGCCTTGCCTCAAGCTGGACTTGAGGCGCCGGGCTACTGTGATGATGAGTTCATCGCCCGCCACAGCCCCCAGAGACTCGTTGATACGGCTGAAACGGACCAGATCGATGGCGAGGACCGCATATTGGCTGACGGGCAACCGGTCCATATCGGCAAGGCATGCATCTATGTCCTCGCCAAAGCCGGTTCGGTTGGGAAGGCCGGTCAGGCTGTCCGAAACCAGTTCGCGGCGAAGATTTTTTTCCGTCATCCGCTCGCTGGTTCGATCAATGTGGATCGCCAGGAAACGCCGTGCGCCATCCGCCCGGTCGGCCAGACGCCCCAACGAGCAAGTGAAATATTGAGGACCCAGCCAACCTTCCCGGTGCAGGTCGAAGGATTGCGAGGACCGGTCCGATCGCATGAAGCTCACAACGTCCGCATAAATCCCTGGCCGCTTTGCACCTTTGGTGGCCATCCACTCTTGCGCCCGATCCAACGAGGCCGAGGCATATTCGGAATTGAAGGCCTCAATCGTCATGTCGTTGCCGCACAGGCAGATGATCGCTGCGGCAACGGGCAATGCCGCCAGCCAGTCAGGCGCAGCGTCGCCTCCCTGGAACGGAATGATAGCGGCTTCGATTGCACGCGCTTGCACGCCCGCAATATCAGCTCCTCTATCTGCCTTGAGCGCGACCATATGGGCTAGTTACGACAGCCCACGTAAATTATTGCTGAATCACCCGATTTTTTTCCTTAACGGCAAAAAAACCGTTCACCAGCATGCCTTGGATGGACGTCCCAGACAGCCGCTGTCCAAATGGCAGGGATCAAAAGCGGTTGTTTCGCGGAAAGCCGGTTGGCGGCATGCGACCGGCCGCCCCGCGGGCCACGCGCCAGGGCGTCAGGTCCGTTTCGGTGCGGATGCGCCCGCTGTCGCCGCCCATGGCCCAGCTTAGCCCTTCGTCCAGCCGGAAAGTGATCGCGTCGGACAAGCCGCCGTCGCGATAGCGTTGCAGTTGCACGCCCTGCCCCCGGGCCATCTCCGGAAGTTCGCTCAAAGGAAACACCACAAGTTTCCGGTTTTCGCCGATCACCGCGACATAGTCTGCCAGCGCTCCCACCGGGCGCACCACCTTCAGCTTCGAGTGTGGCTTCAGGTTCACCACCTGCCGGCCTTTCCGCGTTTCGGCGATGATTTCGTCGATATTGGCAATGAAACCGCGGCCGTTATCGGCGGCCAACAGCAATCTTCCCCCCGGCCGGGCAGGCAGCAGCGCGACAATCTCCGCTTCATTCTCAAGATCTGCCATCATCCTGACCGGCTCGCCAAACCCCCTGCCTCCCGGCAGCTTGTCAGCCCCCAGGGTATGGATGCGGCCGTTGCCGCAGGCGAGCAGCAGCTTGTCGGTCGTATGTGAATGGAAAGCGAAAGCGAAACCGTCGCCTTCCTTGAACTTGAACTGGTCGCGGGCGGCAAGGTCTGCATGTCCCTTCATCGCGCGAATCCAGCCGCGTTGCGACATGATGACGGTGACCGGCTCCCGCTCGACCATCGCTTCCAAAGGAATTTCCCGCGCCGGTGCTGCCTCTTCAACAGTCGTGCGGCGGCGGCCGAGCTGCGTCTCCGGCCCATAGCGTTCGCGAAGGGCCGTGAGGTCCTTTTTCAGCCGCGTGCGCTGCCTTGCGGGGCTTTCAATGAGCTTCACCAGCCCTTCCCGCTCGGCGGCCAGATCGTCCCGTTCGCGCCGAAGCTCCATCTCCTCCAGCTTGCGCAAGGACCGCAAGCGCATGTTGAGGATTGCTTCGGCTTGCCGGTCGGTAAGGTGGAACTCGGCCATCATCACTGGCTTGGGCTCGTCTTCCGTACGAATGATCTCGATGACGCGGTCAAGGTTCAGGAAGGCAATGATATAGCCGTCCAGCAGCTCCATGCGGGCATCGATCTTTTCCAGGCGATGCTGCGAGCGGCGGACCAGCACTTCGATCTGGTGCTTCAGCCAATCCGATAGGACCTCCCGCAGTCCCATGACGCGCGGCGTGCGCTGGGCATCCAGCACGTTGAGGTTCAGTGAAACGCGGCTTTCCAGGTCAGTGAGCCGGAATAGGCTGTCCATCAGCACATCGGGGTCGACGGTGCGGGCGCGCGGCTCCAGCACGATGCGGACCTCTTCGTCCGATTCATCCCTCACATCCGCCAGGATCGGCAGCTTCTTGTCCGCGATCAACTGCGCAATCTGTTCGATGAGCTTGGATTTCTGCACCTGATAGGGGATTTCGGTGACTACCGCGACCCAGGTGCCCCGTCCTTCATCCTCCTTGTGCCATCGCGAACGGACACGGAAAGCGCCGCGGCCGGTGGCATAGGCCTCGCTGATGGACGCCGCGCTGTCCACCACGATCCCGCCCGTGGCAAAGTCAGGCCCCTGAACGAGCGCCATCACCTGTTCATGGGTCGCCTCTGGCTGATCGATCAGCAGCATGGCGGCATCGGCGATTTCGGCGACATTGTGCGAAGGAATGTTGGTCGCCATGCCGACAGCGATACCGCTCGCGCCATTGGCGAGCAGGTTGGGGAAAAGGCCCGGCATGATTTCCGGTTCCTCATCCTCGCCATTATAGGTCGGGCGGAACTCGACCGTTCCTTCGTCGAGGCCCGCCATCAGGTCGATCGCAACCTGGGTCAGCCGCGCTTCGGTGTAGCGATAGGCAGCGGCATTATCGCCGTCGATGTTGCCGAAATTGCCCTGCCCATCGACCAACGGGTAACGCAGAGAAAAGCTCTGTGCGAGCCGCACCATCGCGTCATAGACCGACGCGTCGCCATGCGGGTGATATTTGCCGATGACATCGCCTACGACGCGGGCGCATTTCTTGTAACCGCTCGCCGGGTCCAGCCGCAACAGCCGCATCGCCCAGAGCAGGCGGCGATGCACTGGCTTCAGCCCGTCGCGCAAGTCGGGCAAGGACCGCGCAGTAATGGTCGATAGGGCATAGACCAGGTAGCGTTCGGAAAGAGCGGCGTCGAAGGGATGATCGACAATCTGGTCGAACGGATCGGAAAATTCACTCATCGGCGATGGGAATAGCAGCGCTTTCGAAGCTTGGCGAGGGGGTGCTGCGGCGGTGGTTGCTGGTAGACACGAGCCGCCAGAGAGGTCGTCTGAAGCGTTGAACCGAGCTTGCCTTCATTCTGTGCTGTTCTAAATTGCCGGGGTGACCGAGAAAGCCGCCCCCATCCTTTCTCCGCCGCCTGGCGCCCTTTTGAAGAATGCTTTCCTCTTCCTCGATTTTGACGGAACGCTGGTCGATCTGGCGCCAAGACCTGGCGACGTGTTGGTCGATCAGGCGCTTCGCCTTCTTCTTGCCGGTATCCGCGACAGGCTGGGGGGCCGGCTGGCCATTGTGAGCGGCCGCTCGGTCGCCAGTCTGCGCGGTGCGCTCGATCTTGGGGATTTCGTCCTCTCCGGCAGTCACGGTCTGGAAATGGCCTATCCCGGCTGTCCGCCGGAAGCCCCTTTCCGTCCCCGCCAGATCGACGAAGCCCAGGCAGAGCTCATCCGCTTTGCCGATGGCAGAAGTGGCTTGCTGGTAGAGGAAAAGACTCTCGGTGTCGCGCTGCATTACCGTTTGGCTCCGGTACGGGAAGAAGAATGCCGGGCCATTTGCGAACGGCTTTCCGCCGAAACCGGCCTCTATCTGCAGCATGGCAAGATGATGTTCGAGCTCCGTCCCGGCAATGCCGGGAAGGGCGCGGCCGTAAACCGTCTCCTTGCCGGAACGGAACCCAAAGCATGCCATCCGATTTTCATCGGCGACGACATCACCGACGAGGATGGCTTTCTCGCCGCTGCCCGGCATGACGGAAGCGGCATATTGGTTGGCCAGCCGCGCATCACCGCCGCTCACTACCGGCTGGAGGATGTAGCGGCCGTCCGGCGATGGCTGTTCGAAGGCGAGGAGCAATCAGGATAGATGGACAAGCGAACGCTGGATCTCTGGCCCATCGGCAACTGCCAGGCGTCGGCACTGATCGACCGGGACGGAAGGATGATTTGGGCTTGCCTGCCCAGGGTGGATGGAGACCCCATATTTTCGGCGCTCCTTTCCGATGATGATTACGACTCTCCTGAAGCGAGAGGGTTCTGGTCCATCGATTTGGAGGATGTTGCCACCACCACGCAGGCCTATGTCAGAAACACGCCCATATTGCGCACGACCAAGACCGACAGCAGCGGCAACGTCGTCGAAATCCTGGATTTCTGCCCCCGTTTCAAGCAGCAGGGCCGCATCTACCGTCCCGTCGCCTTCGCGCGGATCGTCAGGCCGCTCGCCGGATCGCCGCGCATCCGGATCAGGCTGCGGCCGACGTCGGCCTGGGCCATGGAACAGCCGGATGTGCGCTATGGCTCCAACCACATCCGCATGCCGCTGGCCGTCATGCCCATGCGCCTTTCCACCGACGCTCCCATCGGTCTCATCTCGCAGGAAAGCGCCTTCCGCGTCGAGCGCGACATGCATTTTTTCCTCGGCCCGGACGAGAGCTTCTCCGACGCCCTGCGCCCCGCGCTTGAACGGATGCTCGACGACACCACGGCCGAATGGCAGCATTGGGTGCGGGGTCTGGCCACTCCGCCGGAATGGCAGGACGCCGTCATCCGCTGCGCCATCACGCTGAAGCTGTGCCAGCATGAGGAAACAGGAGCCATTGTCGCCGCGCTCACCACCTCCATCCCGGAACATGCGAATAGCGGCCGGAACTGGGATTATCGCTATTGCTGGCTTCGGGATGCCTATTACACGGTAGAGGCGCTCAATCGCCTCGGTGCGCTGGACGTATTGGAAGGCTATCTCGCCTATCTCCGCAACATCGTCGATGACGCAAGGGGCGGCCATATCCAGCCGCTTTACGATGTGCGGGGAAATCCCCGCCTGGAGGAATGGGTGGCAGAGGCCCTCCCCGGCTATCGCGGCATGGGGCCGGTTCGCGTCGGAAATGATGCCTATCATCAGATCCAGCACGACGCCTATGGGCAGATCGTCCTCTCCTCGGCTCAAGCCTATATCGACCAGCGCCTCTTCCGCATGAGCGGCGAGGAGGACTTTGTGGCGCTTGAGCAGGTCGGGGAGCGCGCGTGGAAGGTCTATGACCAGCCCGACGCCGGACTTTGGGAGCTACGCACCCGCGCCCATGTCCACACCTATAGCGCCGTCATGTGCTGGGCCGCCTGTGACCGGCTGGCCCATGCGGCCGCCGCCCTGGGTCTTGAGGAGCGGGAGGCCTATTGGGAAGGGCGAGCCGCCAGGATGATGCAGACGATCATCGAAAAGGCCTGGCGGCCGGACCGTGCCTGTCTGTCCGCGGTGTTTGAAGGCGACACATGCGATGCCAGCCTGCTTCAACTGCTGGACCTTCGCTTCATGACGGCGGATGATCCGCGTTTCCTCGCCACGCTTCAGGCCACGGAAAAGGAGCTTCGCCGCGGATCGATGATGCTTCGCTACAGCGTACCCGATGATTTCGGCCCACCTGTAACTGCCTTCAACATATGCACCTTTTGGTTGATTGAGGCGTTGTATCGCACTGGAAGGAAAGAAGAAGCCCGCAATCTGTTCAACGAAATGCTCGAACGCCGCACCGCCGCCGGCTTGCTCTCCGAGGACATTGATCCGATCACTGGTGAACTCTGGGGCAATTATCCCCAAACCTATTCGCTTGTCGGGATCATCAACTGCGCTGTCCTTCTGAGCAAGCCATGGAGTGAGTGCCGATGAGCCGCCTGATCGTCATTTCCAACCGCGTGAGGCAACCGGGGAACTCGGCCGCGCAAGGCGGGCTGGCCGTCGCCCTTTCGGCTACGTTGCGGGAAAGCCGCGGCATCTGGATGGGCTGGTCGGGCAATATGACGGAAAAGTTCACAGGCCACATCGCCTTTCAGGAGGATGAGGGCGTCAAGACCGCGACCATCGATCTGGAAGAACAGGATATCGACGAATATTATAATGGTTACGCCAACCGCACGCTTTGGCCTCTGTTCCACTATCGCATCGACCTTGCCGAATATGACCGTACCTTCGAGGGCGGCTATAACCGGGTGAACGAACGTTTCGCCGACACCGCCACCCCGCTTATCGAACGGGAGGACATTGTCTGGATCCATGATTATCACATGATCCCGCTGGGGCAGATGCTGCGCGACCGGGGTCTTGAGAACCGGATCGGCTTTTTTCTGCATATCCCCTGGCCACCCACGCGGCTGCTCGTCTCGCTGCCCCATCACCGGCAGCTTGTCGAAGCAATGTTCGCCTATGACGTGGTCGGCTTCCAGACGGAGGAATGGCTGGAATCCTTCCGCCATTATGTCGAAAAGGAAATGGGCGGGACGGTTGAGGGCGACATCTGCACCGTTGGCGAGCGTTCCATCCGAGCGATAGCCTGCCCGATCGGCATTGATTTCCAGGATTTCGTCGAAGCGGCGCAGAGCCCCGCCGCCGCGCAGATGCGCCGCCAGATGCGTGCCTCGCTCCAGAACCGCAGCCTTATCGTCGGCGTGGACCGGCTCGACTACAGCAAGGGGCTGGAAGAACGGTTTGCCGGCTATGAACGCTTCTTGAAGGACTACCCGGAATATCACCGCGATGTCGTGCTGGTTCAGATCGCCCCGCCCTCGCGCGGAGAGGTGAAGAGCTATCAGGAGATACGCGCGAAGCTGGACTCCTATGCGGGCCGGGTGAACGGCGAATATAGCGATGTCGACTGGACGCCCATCCGCTATGTGAACCAGGGCTATCCCCGCGACCAGTTGGGCGGCATCTACCGCACGGCCCGCATAGGGCTCGTGACGCCTCTTCGCGACGGAATGAACCTTGTCGCCAAGGAATTCGTGGCGGCGCAGGACCCCGACGACCCCGGCGTCCTCATCCTGTCCCGCTTTGCCGGGGCCGCGCTTCAGCTCGACCGGGCGCTGCTGGTCAACCCCTATTCGGCCGAGGAAATTTCCGACGCCATTTACCGGGCGCTGCAGATGCCGCTCAAGGAACGCCAGGACCGCTGGCGCTCGATGATGGACAATGTGCAGAAGCAGGACGTCGCCTGGTGGCGCGAGCGCTTCTCCGCGCTGCTGGCCGGACCCTCGCCAAGCCCAAACACCGCGGGAACGCCAGAACTGGTCGCCGTGAAATAATATCAAGTCTCAATGAAGCGGAGCAATATGCGGGAAGTGAAACGCTCCATTCGCACACCCTCGACGTCGTTCCTGCGAAGGCAGGAACCCAGCCTTTCTTCAAGGACGCCGCCAAAAAAGCAACGGGCCCCCTACCTTCGCAGGGACGACGGCTTTTCCAAACGTGCGGCACGGCCAATAAGGTAGAGACAATGACCCTTGGCAACAATTCACCCCGCATTGCACGACCGGGCGCTTTCGTATAGAGGGCCCGCTGAAACAGCCCCGGCCCTCGCTGATCTGCTTGATTCGCGTTGCCGGGGCGTACTATTTTCATTGCACCCACGAACAGGGGGACCGTTGTCATGGCCCGTCGCCGCCAGATCTACGAAGGCAAAGCCAAAATCCTCTACGAAGGCCCGGAACCCGGCACGCTCATTCAATATTTCAAGGATGACGCCACGGCCTTCAATGCGCAGAAAAAGGGCACCATCAGCGGAAAGGGCGTGCTCAACAACCGCATTTCTGAGCATGTCTTCACCCTTCTGAGCCAGATCGGGGTCCCGACGCATTTCATCCGCCGCCTGAACATGCGCGAGCAGCTTGTGCGCCAGGTCGAGATCGTCCCTATCGAGGTGGTCGTCCGCAATGTCGCCGCCGGATCGCTCTCGCAGCGCCTCGGCATCGAAGAGGGGCAGCAGCTTCCCCGCACGCTCATCGAATATTATTACAAGGACGATGCGCTCGGCGATCCAATGGTAACCGAAGAGCATATCGCCTGCTTCGGCTGGGCGAGCCAGGAGGAGATGCACGACATCGCCGACATGGCGATCCGCGTGAACGATTTCATGTCGGGCATGTTCGCCGCGATCGGCATTCGCCTTGTCGACTTCAAGCTGGAATTCGGCCGGCTTTGGGAAAATGATTTCAGCCGTGTCATTCTTGCCGACGAGATCAGCCCCGACGGTTGCCGCCTGTGGGATATGAACACGGGCGAAAAGCTCGACAAGGACCGCTTCCGCCGCGATCTGGGCGGCGAGGTTGAGGCCTATCAGGAAGTTGCCCGCCGGCTTGGCCTTCTGCCGGAAGGCGCGGAAACGGCAGTGCTGGATCTGGATTCGCATCGGAAAAAGCGGGGCGGCTGAGGGCTCCTTCTTAATTTTGCATCCTAACCCGTCGCCCCTGCGCAGGGGCGACGAAAATCTTCGACACCCCGAAACCTCCCGTCGCTGAACGCCAGCTAGCCAGCCAATTCAGTTGGCATTCAATAGCGCTGCTCCATATATCCGGGCACAGACAACCGGAGAGACAATATGGTCCGATATGCATTTGCCTTGCTTGCAGCGCCGCTGACACTGGCTGGCCTGGCCACGCAATTGGCAAGCGCGCAGCAGCCGGCGGATAGCCTGTCGCAGGTCAATGCCTATATCCGCGCGGTCAAGAGCATGACCGCCGATTTCACCCAAACCGACAGCAACGGCCAAACGGTCACCGGCAAGCTGACGCTGAAGCAGCCGGGCAAGATCCGCTTCCAATATCAGAAGAATGTGCCGCTCCTGATCGTCGGCGATGGCAAGGCGCTCACCATGATCGATTATGAGGTCGCCCAGGTTCAGCGTTGGCCGATCCGCAACTCGCCTTTGGGCGCCTTGCTCGATCCCGACCGCGACCTTTCCAAATATGGTAAGGTCGTGCCTTCCGGCGATCCGCGGATCCTGACGGTCGAAGCGCGCGATCCAAAGCGCCCGGAATATGGCGTCATTACGCTCATCTTTCAGCGCAATCCCACCGCGCCCGCGGGTCTGGAAATGTATGGCTGGGTCGCGCTGGATTCGCAGAACAACCGGACGAGCATCCGCCTGACCAATCACCGCTATGGCGTGCCGGTCCCTGAATCTGCTTTCAAATGGCGCGATCCGCGTCCCAAAGGGCCGCCCAGCCGGTAAGACGAGAAGAATTTGCGGCGAGGGCGCGGATGACGGCCATTGTTCATCTAGCGCTCAGGTCGCTCTTACTAGAAAAGAGGGTGTCGGCGGACGAATGCGGGATTCCCCCCTGTTGCCCGTATCATTACCGCCGCCACACAGCGTGAAAACGCAATAGAGACCCCCGTTCCACGCCCCCGGAGCGGGGGTCTTTCATGTCGCATATGTGCTCCTGCGCAGGCGTCACACTGCTCAGCGGGAACCCACCCCATCACCTTCTTTCACTGCCAGATTGGGAAGCGAATTGCGTCCCCGCTTTCGCGGGGAGGACGAACATGGACAGTTACCGGAAACAGCCCAATCCGAATCCTTGCCCTCCCCAATATTCCCCCCTAGGGGAGTTTCTATGCCTCAAACCATCAAGATCGCGTCCTGGAATATAAACAGCGTCCGTGCCCGCCTCGACATCGTGGAGCGCTTCCTTCAGGAAGAATCCCCTGACATATTGTGCCTTCAGGAAACCAAGGTCATCAACCAGACCTTCCCCGAAGGTCCGTTCCGCCAGCTCGGGTACAATCATCAGATCCTGCATGGCCAACCCATGCATCATGGCGTCGCCATCATCAGCAAGATTCCCATTCGCGAGGACGACCGGCTCGACTGGCAGGCGAATGGCGAAGCCCGCCATGTCGGGGTGCGCCTGGACAATGGCATCCGCCTGGAAAATGTCTATGTCCCCGCTGGCGGCGACATTCCTGACCGGAACGAAAATCCCAAATTCGGCCAGAAGCTCGATTTCCTGGAGAGGATGATCACCTGGTCGGAACAACTCGACAAGCCGACCATATTGGTCGGGGACTTCAATGTCGCACCGCTGGAATGCGACGTCTGGAGTCATAAGCAGCTCCTCAACGTCGTCAGCCACACGCCCATTGAGTGCGAAATGCTGGGCCGCCTTCAAGCGGCGCACGGCTGGATCGATATCGGCCGCAAATTCGTGCCGCCGCCGGGGAGGCTCTATACCTGGTGGAGCTACCGGGCGCGGGACTGGTCGGAGTCCGACCGGGGCCGCCGCCTCGATCATATGTGGGCAAGCCCGGCCATCGCGCACACCGCCATTTCGCATCGCGTGGCCGAACCCTGCCGGGGATGGAACCGGCCCTCCGACCATGTGCCGCTCATCACGGAATTTCAGTTCTGATGAATGCGCGCGCGGCCGCCCGCGCCATTGACGCGCTGCACCGGGGATGGCCGGTGACCGTCATGGCGGGCGGCAGCGGCTATGCGCTGCTTGCCGTGGAAAGCGCCAGCGATCAGGCGCTGGCCGAATTCGACCCCGGCGGGCGGGCTGACATATTGATTTCCGCCTCGCGTGCCGAAACACTGAAGCTCACCAACCAGTTCGCCGCTGCCGAACCCGATCGCGGGGTGCTGCTGGAGCGCGCGCCCTGGATCGATCTACCACTCGCCTTTGCCATTGCCGATCCGGTGCAGGATCTGAACTCGCCCCTCAAGGGCCCCTTCCGGGCCAAGCCGCTGATAGCCCCCGAAGCGGCTGCAGCAGCGCTCAGAATTGCTCGCCTCGCAGGCATTCTGCCGGCCTTTTTCCTGCTCGAAGGCGATGTGCCCACCGAAGTGACGGCGGACGCCGCCGATGTGGAGGCCTATGACGATGCAGCCCGACTTGCGATCGCGACGCGGGCGAGGCTTCCCGTTGCGGCAAGTGAAATGGCGGAGATCGTCGCTTTCCGCAGTCCCGAAGAGCCGCAGGAGCATATCGCCCTCATCATCGGCAAGCGGGACGCCAGCACGCCGGTCGTTCGCCTGCATAGCGAATGCCTGACCGGCGACGTGCTCGGCTCGCTGAAATGCGATTGCGGGCCGCAACTGCATCAGGCCCTGCACCAGATCGCGGACGCCAAATGGGGCGTTCTGCTCTATTTGCGGCAGGAGGGACGAGGCATCGGCCTTGTCAACAAGCTGCGCGCCTATGCGTTGCAGGACCAGGGCTTCGACACCGTCGACGCGAATGTGCGCCTCGGCTTTGCCATAGATGCGCGGGACTTTTCGGTCGCGGCCCGAATGCTTCATCTTCTGGGCATCGACAAGGTCAACCTGCTCACCAATAATCCGCTAAAGGTCGAAGGTCTGGAGAAGGCCGGCATCAAGGTCGCCAAGCGCCTGCCGCTCGCCATAAAGGCCAATCCGCACAATGCGCATTACCTGACCACCAAGCGCGACCGGACGGGGCATAAATTGTGAGTCTGATTTCCGTCGATGCTGGCGCAAGGCGCCTGACCTTCGGGGATATCGATATTCCCTGCGCCATTGGCCGCTCCGGTAGTTGTCCGGCGAACACGAAGCGCGAAGGCGACGGCTGCACCCCTCTTGGCCTCTGGCCAGTGCGCGGAGCACTTTTGCGGCCGGGACGGGTGAGGCTGGACCAGCCGCTTTCCGTCCCCTGGCGCTGGACCCGGTCCAATGACGGCTGGTCAGACGACATACGCGATCCCACCTATAACCGCCCCGTCCGCCTTCCCTGGCCATGGTCTGCCGAAACGCTGCAGCGGAGGGATCAGGCCTATGACATCATCGTGGTGCTTGGCCATAATGACGCGCCGCCTGTTCCGGGGGCCGGCAGCGCCATTTTCTTCCACATCTGGGTCGATGCCCATCCCACGGAGGGCTGCGTCGCTATTGCGCCGGAGGAGATGCGGCGGATATTGCCCCTGTTGACCCCTGAGACGGTCATGGAGATTGCCGGCTGATCCAGGGCCCCTTGCTGCATTGCCACAAAAAGGCTATGGGCGCGCCCTGTATTCTCTCTCACATGGCAGTTTTTTCCGCATGAGCCTTCGTAATGTGGCCATCATCGCGCACGTCGATCATGGCAAGACCACTCTGGTTGACCAGCTTTTCCGCCAGTCCGGCACCTTCCGGGACAACCAGCGCGTGGAAGAGCGCGCCATGGACTCCAACGATCTGGAAAAGGAACGTGGAATCACGATTCTGGCGAAGTGCACCAGCGTCGAATGGAACGGCACGCGCATCAACATCGTCGATACCCCCGGCCACGCCGATTTCGGCGGCGAAGTGGAGCGCATCCTCTCCATGGTCGACGGTGTCATCCTGCTGGTCGACAGCTCCGAAGGCGCCATGCCGCAGACGAAGTTCGTAACCGGCAAGGCGCTGGCGCTTGGCCTGAAACCCATCGTCGTCGTCAACAAGATCGACCGCCCCGATGGCCGCGCCGAAGAGGTGCTGGACGAGGTGTTCGACCTGTTCGTGTCGCTGGAAGCCAATGACGAGCAGCTCGATTTCCCGACGCTCTACGCTTCGGGCCGCGCGGGCTATGCGGGACTGACGCCGGACGTACGCGAGGGCGACCTTTCGGTCCTTTTCGAGACGATCCTCTCCCACGTCCCTGCGCCCAAGGTGGATGTGGACGCGCCCTTCAGCTTCCTCGCGACGCTGCTCGACCGCGACAATTTCCTTGGCCGTATCCTGACGGGCCGCGTGCAGACCGGCACGCTCAACATGAACCAGCCCATCCACGCGCTCGACCGCGACGGCAAGGTGGTGGAAACGGGCCGCGCGACCAAGATCATGGCCTTCCGCGGCCTTGAGCGCATTCCGGTGGAAAGCGCCAAGGCGGGCGACATCATCAGCCTTGCTGGCCTTACCACTGCGACGGTGGCGAACACCATTGCCGACCCGCAGGTGACCGAGCCGATCTACGCCCAGCCCATCGATCCGCCGACATTGTCGATGCGCTTTGCCGTCAATGACAGCCCCATGGCGGGCCGCGAGGGCGACAAGGTGACAAGCCGCATGATCCGCGACCGCCTGTTCCGCGAGGCAGAATCGAACGTCGCCATTCGCGTCACCGAAAGCGACGACAAGGACAGCTTCGAAGTCGCCGGGCGCGGCGAATTGCAGCTTGGCGTGCTTATCGAGACCATGCGCCGCGAGGGTTTCGAGCTTGGCATTTCCCGGCCCCGCGTGCTGTTCCGCGACGGCGAGAATGGCCGCGAAGAGCCCTATGAAACCTGCGTTATCGACGTGGATGATGAATATTCGGGCACGGTCGTCGAAAAGATGCAGATCCGTAAGGCTGAACTGACGGACATGCGTCCTTCCGGCGGCGGCAAGACGCGCATCACCTTCTCCGCGCCCTCGCGCGGCCTTATCGGCTATCATGGCGAATTCCTGTCCGACACGCGCGGCACCGGCATCATGAACCGGCTGTTCGAGAAATACGGCCCGTACAAGGGCACGATCGAAGGCCGGCCCAATGGCGTCCTCATCTCCAACGGCACCGGCGAGGCGGTTGGCTATGCGCTCAATGCCCTGGAAGACCGCGGCATCCTCTTCGTCTCGCCCGGCGAGCCGATCTATGAGGGCATGGTCATCGGCGAGAACGCGAAGCCGGAAGACCTTGAGGTCAATCCGATGAAGTCCAAGCAGCTCACCAACTTCCGCGCGAGCGGCAAGGACGACGCCATCCGCCTGACTCCGCCCCGGCGCATGACGCTGGAGCAGGCCATCGCCTATATCGACGAGGACGAAATGGTCGAGGTGACGCCCAAGTCCATCCGCCTGCGCAAGCGCTACCTCGATCCGCATGAGCGGAAGAAGGCGAACCGGGCAAAGGCCGCTTGATATGCGATCATATGTACATTAATTTGTACATATGATTCACGTCAGCTTTTCCGAACTCCGCAAAAGGCTCGCCCATTTCATGGATCGGGCGACGCAGGACCATGATTTCGTACTTGTCACCCGGCAAGGCGCTGAGCCATGCGTCCTCCTCGCGCAGAGCGAATATGAGAGCATGACCGAGACCCTGCACCTTATGTCCAGCCCCGCCAATGCACGGCGGTTGAATGAGGCGATTGCCGATGCTGAAGCAGGCAGGGGTGTCGAGATGGTCTGGGACGAGCAGGCTGAAGCCTTCAAGCGTCCGTGAAAATCATTTTCCTGCCGCAGGCATGGGCGGATTATCTCCACTGGCAGGAAACAGACCGCAAGGTGCTGGAACGGCTTAACGCCCTCATACAGGAAACCGCCCATTCACCGTTCAAGGGCATTGGCAAACCGGAGCCGCTGCGCGGAAACCTGACGGGCTGGTGGTCACGGCGGATCACAGGCGAGCATCGGCTCGTTTACCGCTGCGCCGGTGCGGCAGAAGAACAGCGGCTGGAAATCGCCCAATGCCGCTACCATTATTGAAGCAGACATTTCCGCTGGAATTAGAGCCTGAATTGAGGCAATGGCGCGGCCATGACCGACGCAGCGAACAATCCCGGCGACACACCGCCAGACCGCCTCTCCACCAATCCGCGCAGCCCCCATTTCGACATGGAGAAGCTGCAACGCGGCATTGGCATCCGTTTCAAGGACCGGGTGCGCAATGATGTCGAGGAATATTGCATTTCCGAAGGCTGGATCCGCGTCGCCGCGGGCAAGACCAAGGATCGCAACGGCCAGCCGCTGACGATCAAGCTGAGCGGTCCGGTCGAGGCCTGGTATGAGCGGGCCGCTGAAGGCGAGAGCGGCGAAGAATAACACCCTCCCCCTTCCTATTGAAAAGGCAAAAATCACGCCAAGGAACAGGCCGCGTGCCTGCTCCTGCCACGGCCTGAAACATCATATAGCCACTGGAAATCGCATCATCTGATGTTATATTGCATGCCTCAAGGAGTAGGTTTATGCGTACTACGGTTGCGTTAGATGATGAGCTGGTCGCCAAGGCGCAGGCTTTCACGGGCTTGGCCGAAAAATCGTCGCTCATTCGTGAAGCGCTTAAGGCCCTGATAGAGAGGGAGAGTGCAGCCCGCCTGGCCCGTCTTGGTGGCACTGAGCCTCAGGGTGAAGCCCCACCCCGCCGACGTCCCGAGCCTGCGTGATCCTGGTCGACACTTCTGTCTGGATCGATCATTTTCGACATGACGATCCGACCCTTTCCCAATTGCTCGACCGGCGGCAGGTTCTTGCCCATCCCTTCGTAATTGGGGAGTTGGCATTGGGCAGCCTTCGGCAGAGAGACATCATTCTCGAGGCGCTTCGTGGATTGCCCTCGGCTCTCGTCGCCCGCGATGAAGAAGTTCATTCCTTCATAGAGGATCATAGGCTGTTCGGAAGTGGCATTGGCTACATCGATGCGCATCTGCTGGCAGGGACGCTGCTCACACCTGGCGCGCAATTCTGGACGCGTGACAAGCGCTTGCGAAATGCTGCCCAGCATCTCAGCTTGGATGCTAATTTGGATCACTAGTCTGAACCAGATGAAAGGCCAGGAATCGGCTTCCAGTTGCGTAAGCCGTCCATCCGTAAGCGACCAATATCGGAATCATCGACCCGGCTTCAATCGTTCACAAAGCTGCCATCAACCCTCCGGGCCGTAAAACCGATGGGATTGCATATTGCTTTTCGGCGGTAAAAAAAGGTTACGAATCCAGAGTAGATTGACCAGATCGTCAAAAAGATAGAAAAATTTAGATTCATCTTCTTTGAATGCGGTATCTGATCTCGAATGTGCGACGCGATCTGGCTATGCTCGACGATTATGACATCTCCCGATCTCATTTCATAGAAATGCGCTACGCTATTCGAAATTTTGAACGGTTTACTATGATATACTGTAACTGCTCTCCCTAGATACGGCTTCTCGTGAGGGTATAAGCACCAGTTGTCTGGACCTTTGCCATGTTTGTCAGCGCATATTATCTTCAAAGATTTGCCGTCATCCTTAATTATATAGCGATTGCCTCCGGCCCCTTTTTTCAAAAGGCCTGAGGTAACATATAAATCGCTTAAAGCGGGCACAGGCTTTGGATCACCACCAAGTAGAAGAGGTCCCCATGAAACAAGAGCCATTACCGCGATGAGCGCAGCACCATATGACTCGGCCTGCCAATCATTCTTGGCATTGTCAGAAGTTATCTTAACAAAGAATAGAAGTATGAACCCTGCACCATGAAAGGCGGCCGCTAGCCATATATCTGCGCTGAAAAATGCCAATAACACGAGCAAGCCGACGGTAGTGTAGCATGCCAAATTAAAAGGCATCTTGAGAGATCGCATAAACCCCCTGAATAGTAAGCTGACTTCTGGTGCCATAGCGGCGGCAACGAGTGCAAGTTATCGACGGACGGGTAGGTCCGCTTTCTCCCCAAAACGTCCGGAAGCTGAATGTCCGCCTTCCACCAAATCAGACATTAAAACCATGGCCCGGGAGTTGCATCTCCCGGGCCTTCCTGTTCGCGAGGTCGCGTGGCTTGATCCCTCGTAATTCCGGCGCAGGCGGGAATCTTGTCGCCTGCGGACTACCGGAAGGAAAGCGGGGTCCCCGCCTGCGCGGGGACGACGGAGGGGCAATGTGATTTATATGCGGCCCTAGTTGCCTTCCAACTGCCGCTCCAGATCGTGCAGCACCTTGTAGCAGGGCAGCACCTGCGCGACGGAACTGTTGGGTTCGCGGCCTTCGCGGATGGCGGCGATAAATTCGCGGTCCTGGAGCTCGATGCCGTTCATCGAGACATCCACATTGGACACGTCGATAATCTCCTCCTTGCCGGTCACCAGATCGTCATAGCGGGCGATATAGGTGCCATTGTCGCAAATATAGCGGAAGAAGGTGCCGAGCGGCCCGTCATTGTTGAAGGAGAGCGACAGGGTGCAGATCGCGCCGCTTTCGCTCTTGAGCTGGATCGACATGTCCATCGCAATACCGAGTTCGGGGTGATAGGGCCCCTGCACTGCGTTCGCCTGCACGACGGGACCCGCCTGATAGGCAAAGAGATCCACGGTGTGCGCGGCGTGGTGCCAGAGGAGGTGGTCAGTCCAGCTCCTGGGTTCGCCCTTGGCGTTCATATTCTTGCGACGGAAGAAATAGGTTTGAACGTCCATCTGCTGGACGTTGAGCTCGCCCGCCCTGATCTTGTTGTGAACATATTGGTGGCTTGGGTTGAAACGGCGGGTGTGGCCTACCATGCAGACAAGGCCGGTTTCCTTCTGCTTGTCCATGACCGCCTGCGCTTCGGCCCAGCTATCGGCCAGCGGGATTTCGACCTGAACGTGCTTGCCCGCATTCATGCAGGCGATCGCCTGGCTGGCGTGCATCTGCGTCGGCGTGCAAAGGATGACGGCGTCGACATCGTCGCGGGCCAACGCATCCTCCAATTCCGTGGAACTGTGCTTCGCGCCATATTTTTCGGCGACCGCGGCGGCCTGCTCCGCGCGGCGGCTGATGACCGAGACGATTTCGACGCCGTCGATGTTCTTGAGGCCGTCAAGGTGCTTTTCACCAAAGGCGCCGGCTCCGGCGAGGGCTATTCTCATGAATTTCTCCTTCTTCTCCCTCTCGCCTTCAGGGGAGAGGGCGGGGGAGAGGGGCTGTGCCTTCTCCTCCCGTGCATTTTGCAAATAGAGGGCTGATCCCCTCTCCCAACCCCTCCCCTGAAGGAGAGGGGCTTTGGTCTATTCCACCGGCTCCAGCACCATGTGCCCAACGGCGGTGTTGCTGGCGGGCACATGATAATGGCGGTGCAGGCATCTGGTGGTCTTGCCCAGCGCGCCGCGCATGATGAGCCACATCACCATTTCGATGCCTTCGCTTCCCGTTTCCCGCAGATATTCGATATGCGGAATGTAACGGAGCTTGTCCGTGTCTCCGACCAGCCCATCCAGGAACATATTGTCCCATTCCTTGTTGATGAGGCCCGCGCGCGCGCCCTGCAACTGATGGCTCATGCCGCCCGTCCCCCAGATCTGGACATTGAGGTCCTCGGGAAAGCTTTCGACGGCCTTCTTGATCCCCTCCCCCAGCGCCCAGCAGCGATTGCCGGACGGCGGCGGGTAAGTGACGACATTGACGGCAAGCGGAATGACGCGGCAAGGCCATTGCTCGGCATCGCCGAATATCAATGACAGCGGGACGGTCAGGCCATGGTCAACATCCATTTCGTTGATGACGGTCATGTCGAACTCATCAAGGATCAGGCTCTGGGCAATGTGCCAGGCAAGGTCGGCATGCCCCTTCACCACAGGCACCGGGCGCGGGCCCCAGCCTTCGTCGGCGGGCTTATATTCCTCGCCGCAGCCGATGGCGAAGGTCGGGATGATCTTCATATCGAACGCGGAGGCATGATCATTATAGACGAGGATCACCACGTCGGGCTTGGCCTGTTCGGCCTCCCACTTCTTCGTCCATTCATAGCCGGCGAAGGCGGGTTTCCAGTAATCTTCCTGCGTCTTGCCCAGGTCCATGGCCGCGCCAAGCGCGGGAATGTGGCTGGTGGCGACGCCTGCGGTTATTCGTGCCATGCTGTTCAGCGCCCTTCCTTGATCGAGCGGAGCCCTTTGGGCGACCTGCCGCCTGCGACCATCATTGCCTGATATTCCTCGACGCTCATGCCGGTCATCGTGCTGACCGCCTGCAGGAAGCTGAGGCCATCGGTCGAAAAGACTTTCGAGAGAAAATAGATATTGCCGCCCAGATCGAGCATTCGGTTATAGTCCCGGTCGAGAACCGCCTGTTTCTGTTCCTCGGACATCGGCCATTCGTCGATATAGGCCCGCTCATCCGCCTTCCAACGATCGCGATTCTCGGCCTTCATCAGGCTCATGGCGAACTGGTTCATCCAATAGCCCTGGCGCGCACGGGCGGCCGTATAGACGCGGGTGCCAGGGATGTCGTCGAACTCCTTGAGATATTCGTGGATGTCCCGTTTCACAGGCCCCTCTCCTTCAAGATCGTGTCGAGCCTGGGGAAGACCCGGCGGGCATTGCCCTCAAAAATGGCCTGGCGCTCGGCGTCGGGGATGTCGAGCGCGTCTACATAGCGCTTGGTGTCATCGAAATAATGGCCGGTCATGGGGTCAATGCCCCGCACCGCGCCCACCATTTCGGAGCCGAAAAGGATATTCTTGTTGTCGATCACATCGGCGAGCAGGTCGACACCCGGCTGATGATAAACGCAGGTGTCGAAGAAGACATTGTTCATGACATGGCTTTGCAGGTCCGGCTTCTTGAGCATGTCGGCAAGGCCCCGGTAACGGCCCCAATGATAGGGGACCGCGCCGCCGCCATGCGGAATGATGAAGCGAAGCGTGGGGAAATCCTTGAACAGATCGCCTTCGATCAACTGCATGAAGGCTATGGTATCGGCCGCGATATAAAAGGCGCCCGTTGCATGGAGGCCGGGATTGCAGCTTCCCGAGACGTGGATCATCGCTGGAACGTCCAACTCCACCATCTTCTCATAAAAGGGATACCAATAGCGATCGGTGAGCGGCGGATGCTTGAAATGGCCGCCGCCCGGATCGGGATTGAGGTTGCAGCCGATGAAGCCAAGTTCGTTGACGCAGCGCTCCAGCTCCGCGATCGAGCCTTCAAGGTCAGCAGCGGGAGACTGCGGCAGCATGCAGACGCCTGCGAAAGTTTCGGGGAAGAGCTTGACGACGCGGGCGATAAGGTCGTTGCAGCGGCGCGCCCATTCGATGCTGACCGCTTCGTCACCCACATGATGCGCCATGGCGGAGGCGCGGGGCGAGAAGATGGTCATGTCCGCGCCGCGCTCCCGGATCAGGCGGAGCTGGTTCTTCTCGATTGTCTCGCGGATCTCGTCATCGGAGATTTCTGGATAGGGGGGTGGCGTTTCGCCAGCCTTGAACGCGGCCTTCTGCGCCTCCCGCCACTGGTTATGCGGCTCAGGGGCGGTAGTGTAATGGCCGTGGCAATCGATGATCATTCGCTCGCTATCCTCTGTAAGATAAGGTCGATCTTCTGGTCCAGACCGCAGGGGGGCTCATTGATGTGCATCAAGCCAATGGCGCGCTGCCGCTTGACTGTCCCGGATGTCAGTGTTGCGCCGGTGCCGAGCGCTTCAAGCGTCTTCACCACTTCCTCCATCTCCGCCGCCCGGCGCAGGCCGTGGATCATCATGCGGTCGAGATTATAATCGGCCTTCTCGCCCCAGTCGGTGCCAGGCCAGTTGGCGTTCAGCGAGGCGATCACCTCATCATAAACCCCGGCGCGGCGGGCGGCCAGCACACATTCTGTGGTGAGCGCCTCAAGGCCCTTTACCATGACCGAGCGGATCATCTTGATGGCGGAGGCGCTGCCGACGTCTCCCTCCACGACGCGAAGCTTGCCAAAACCGCAAGCCTTCAGCAACGCGAGCGCTTCCGGCGCGCTGGAACCTGAAAGCAGCAGCGGAACATTGTTGAGCGCCGGGCGGACCGGCGACATGACCGCCACATCCACATAATGGCCGCCCGCTGCCTCAATGAGCGCCGCATTGGCGCGCTTGGTGTCGGGCGCGATACTGTTCATGTCGCAGAAAACCGTCCCGGGAGCAATGCACTCCGCAGCGGCGTGTGCGGCCCTGGGCGCTTCATCGGCGGTGACGAGGCTGAGGATCAGGCGCGCGCCGTCCAGAGCCTCGGCCAAGCTGTCACACCCGCGGACATTGTAAGCGGTATAGTCGAAAAGCTTGGCCGGGCGCGTGCAGGGGTCGTCCGTCTTGATGTCATAAGCCCTGGCGCGCAGAGCGCCGGCACAGCCCTCTGCAAAGGCCTGCCCAGCCTCGCCGAAGCCTATAAATGCTATGGTGCCATCCGCATGTGTCATATGCTGGAATTATCCACCCGCCGCAGGAACCGCTAATCCGAAGCGCAAGGGGGTCATAAGATTTTCGGAAGAGAGCTGCCCCATCCATGAAACACTCTCCCTTGAAAAGACATCTGCATAAGCAGCCTTCCTTTTTTCCGTCGTCCCTGAGCAGGCAGGGACGAGGGCGGGAGCAGCCACTTATGCAAAGGCCTCCTTGAGGGAGAGGGGGCAACTCGGCACGACCTGGACCTATCGCATCCCTTCCACCTGGAGCAGGAATTCCTGCTGGAGCCCTGTGGGCTGCCAGCCCGCCCTGACGGTGATGCCGATGGGACGGCTGGTGCCGGGAAGGGGCTCGCCAATGGTGGTGATGAGGCCGCTTTCGACATCGCGGGCGATCTGGTCGGGGCTGAGCAGCGTCAGATAATCCCCCTCGAGCAGCAGCGAGCGAATGGCCAGAACGGAACCGCAGGTGACAGGCGCCGCGGGCGGCTCCACGCCGGCGCTGGTGAACATCTTTTCCCACAGGCGGCGCATCGGCGTTCCGCCCCGGGCGATGACCCAGGGATAGCGGGCAAGCTCCTCCGCCGAGGGAACATTGCTCCCCGCCAGCGGGTGGCGGGCGCGCCCGGCAATGACCAGATGATCGTCGAACAGGCGCCGCTGCTCCACATCCTTGCCGGGCTCAGGATAACGCAAGGCGCCGATCAGGAAATCAAGATCGCCGTCGCGAAGCTGCTCCATCAATTCGGCGTGCGGGCCATCCACGATGTCGATCCGCACCTCTGGATGCGCGGCATGGAAGCGCGCGACGGCCTGGGGAATGAGCTTCGCCCTGGCAAGCGGCATGGCCCCCACCGCAATCCGTCCGGTAGCGGCCCCCGCGAGTGCAGCGATCTCGAAGAGACCCGCCTGCAATTCCGTCCGGGCAAGGCGGAACGCGCGGACCACGATACGGCCCGCCTTGGTGATCGCCACGCCCCTGCCCCGCCGCACGAAAAGCGTCAGGCCGCTGGCGGTCTCCAGCTCACGGACTGCCCGGTGGAGCGACGGTTGCGAAAGGCCTGTAGCGGCACTGGCGCTGATATAGCTGCCCGCGTCGGCAAGAGCGATGAGAGCGCGAAGCTGCGCCATGGTCACCAGCCGGTCGGCTTCGGCAAAGCCCCCCAGGGCCGAGCCGCCCCGTGCCGCACGGAAGCCCGCCGCAAGGCTGGCCAGCGCCTTATCCACCCGCGCGCACAAAACCGCGCCGGCCGGGGTTGGCGTCATGCCATCTGTTCGCCGTTCGAACAAAGGACGGCCCAGTTGCTGCTCCAGCCGGGCCATTCCCTGAGTCACTGCAGGCTGCGAGAGACTGATGGCCTGGGCAGCCGCACTGACGCTGCCCAGACGGCATATAGCGGCCATCGCCCTTAGATGGCGGACATTCAGACTCCAAAGCTGCATCATGGGCTTATAGCAAAAACTTATGGCCGTGCCGATATTCGAAATTGCCTTGGCGGGCCCCGAAGGCCACTGTGCAAGCAATTGTTCCAATCAGATACAGGTGAGAGGCGATTTTATGAGCGGCATAGTCGTACAGAATATCGAGCGGGCGGACCCTTCCGTCATTGACGGTCTTGCCGCATCCGGCGTCGCAACAGTTCATGAAGCGCAGGGCCGAACCGGCCTCCTCGCCCCTTATATGCGGCCCATCTATGCCGGCGCGCGGATAGCGGGATCAGCGATAACCATTTCGGCTCCTCCAGGCGATAACTGGATGGTGCATGTTGCGATCGAGCAGCTCAAGGCCGGGGACATTTTGGTGCTGGCGCCGACGAGCCCCTGTACTGACGGCTATTTCGGGGACCTGCTTGCAACCTCGGCACAGGCGCGGGGTTGCCGGGGGCTGATTATCGACGCCGGCGTGCGCGATGTCCGCGACCTGACGCAAATGAACTTCCCCGTCTGGTCAAGGGCAGTGCATGGTCAGGGCACGGTCAAGGCGACGCTCGGCTCGGTAAATGTGCCGGTGGTATGCGCCAACGCGCTCATCAATCCGGGGGACGTCGTGATCGCAGATGACGACGGGGTCTGCGTCGTGCCGCGCTCCGATGCCGCTTCGGTGCTGGAAAAGGCAAGGGCGCGCGAGGCGAATGAAGAGTCGAAGCGGCAAAGGCTGGCAGCGGGTGAACTGGGGCTCGACATGTATGACATGCGGGGCAAGCTCGCCGAAATGGGCCTCAAATATGTGTGACACGGCGCATACGCCGTCCGTCCTGAGCGAAGTCGAGGGACGTTTGGCTCGAGGAGCGTGCCTCGACTTGGCTCGACACGAACGGATCGGAGCGTGACGGAAACCACCGGCACCCCCTGCCTCTGGATGCGGGGCGGCACGTCGAAGGGCGGCTATTTCCTGAAAAGCGATCTCCCCGCCGACACTCAGGCGCGGGACAAGCTGCTGCTGCGGATCATGGGATCCCCCGATCCCCGGCAGATCGACGGAATGGGCGGGGCGGATCCACTGACCAGCAAGGTGGCGGTGGTGAGCAAATCCGAACGCGAAGGCGTGGACGTCGACTATCTGTTCCTGCAGGTTTTCGTGGACCAGGCGCTAGTCTCCGACGCGCAGAATTGCGGGAATATCCTCGCCGGGATCGGCCCCTTTGCCATTGAACGCGGGCTGACCGCTGCGCACGACGGCGAAACCCCGGTCACCATCTTCATGGAGAATACGGGCCAGATCGCCGTTGCCACGGTGCAGACGCCGGGCGGCAGGGCGACCTATGAAGGTGAGGCGCGAATAGATGGGGTGCCGGGCACAGCCGCGCCGGTTCCCCTGGAATTCCGTGATACGGCGGGATCGAGCTGCGGCGCGCTGCTGCCCACCGGCAATGCCGTTGACGAAGTGAGCGGGGTGCGTGTGACCCTGATCGACAATGGCATGCCCTGCGTCGTGATGAAGGCGGAGGATGTCGGCGCCACCGGCTATGAAAGCCGGGAGGAACTGGACAATTCGACAGAACTCAAGGGCAGGATAGAGGCTATCCGGCTGGCCGTAGGAGAACGGATGAACCTCGGCGATGTGCGGGAAAAATCCGTGCCCAAGATGATGCTGGTCGCGCCCCCGCGCCATGGCGGGGCGGTGACGGTGCGCAGCTTCATTCCACACCGGGCACATGCCAGCATTGGCGTGCTGGGCGCGGTCAGCGTCGCCACCGCCTGCCTGATCGAGGGATCTCCTGCCGCTGAGGTCGCCTTCATTCCAGAAGGAAGGCGCAAAACTCTGTCGGTGGAGCATCCGACCGGCGAGACCACTTGCGTGATGGAATTGGACGACAATGGCAAGGTGACGAGCGCGGCCATGCTGCGGACGGCACGGAAGCTGTTCGATGGGGTGGTTTTTTAAGAAATTCCTTTGCCCTGAGCCTGTCGAGGGCAGTTCTTCCATAAAGCGGAAGGGAGGGCTTCGACAGGGTCAGCCCGAACGGACACAAGGTCCAGAGGAGAAAAGATGTCTCGCATCATAAGCTGGGTCGAAGAGGCCAGCAAACCATCCTATATCCCGCCCGCGGGCGCAATCGACGCCCATTGCCATGTGTTCGGGCCAGAGGCGGAGTTCCCCTTTTCGCCCAAGACCAAATATCATCCGGCGGACGCCGGGCCGGAAATGCTGTTCGCGCTTCGCGACCGGCTGGGCTTTGACCGCAATGTGATTGTCCAGGCGAGTTGTCATGGCACGGACAACAGCGCTACGTTGAACGCTATCGCCAAGTCGAATGGCAAGGCGCGCGGCGTCGCTGTCGTTGATCCGGTGATCAACGATGAGGAATTGAAGCTGCTGCATGAAGGCGGCATCCGCGGGGTGCGCTTCAATTTCCTGAAGCGCCTGGTCGACGATGCCCCGAAGGACAAGTTCCTGGAGATCGCCAAGCGCATCGCGCCGCTTGGCTGGCATGTGGTGATCTATTTCGAGGCGGACATATTGGAGGAACTGCTTCCCTTCCTGGAGGCCATTCCGACGATCGTCGTAGTCGACCATATGGGGCGGCCCTCCATGACGCAGGGCCGGGACGGGGCGGAGATTTCCGCCTTCAAGAGGCTGCTGGACGAGCATCCCAATATCTGGACCAAGGTCACTTGCCCTGACCGGCTATCGGCGCAGGGCTACCCCTGGGATGATTTCGTGGAAGTCGTGAGGCCAGTGGTCGAACGCTACCCCGACCGCGTGCTGTGGGGCACCGATTGGCCGCACCCCAATATGCAAGATAACATTCCCGATGATGGTCATCTGGTGGATGTCATCCCCCGGATCGCGGTCACCGCGGAGCTCCAGAGGAAGCTGCTGGTCGACAATCCCGAGCGGCTGTACTGGGCGGATTGATCCGGGCGGGTGAGGAGCAGCCAGTCTGTTTTCCCTCTCCCATGGGGAGAGGATATGAAGGCTTGGCTGCTTGCAGCCTAGCCGGAGTTGGTGAGCGGATCCGCCCCACCAGTAGCGTAGAACCCCTCGCCCTGGTTGAGAACGTCCCATTCCACTATCCAAAATCCCGCGCCAGTTCCCTGCGCATCTCTTCGCCGATGATGGCGATATGCCCATAATGGGGATGATCTATATGGAACATCGCCTGGCCCCTGCCGTCTTTCCAAGCCGCGATTTCGGCGCTGCTAAAGGGGAAGTGCAGGAAATGAACGCTTGATGCCTTGCCGTCCGGGCGGCTGCGTTCAACGTCGCCTTCCGGGACGGCGGCGATTTTCTCTCCGCCAATGCTGATGGAGATGTGATTCTCGACGCCGCCCAATTGGCCCAGCACCCGCCCGCGCGTGCCGGGATCGTCGATTTCGAACATCAAGGTGCAGGTCAGTTCGCTGCCCTTGGGAATCATCGGGTTATAGGCGGCAAGCTCATCATTCAACTGTTCCTCGCCACCCTTTTCGACGCGAAGCATCTCCTGGACCTGCCACCACATTGTGTCCCAGTTTTCAAAATGCACCGTCACATAGGGACCGACGGACAGGCGGCGGAAACGCTTGCGGACGATATTTTCCTGCCGCTTTTCGGCGCGGATCGTCTCATAGGTGCCAAGCTCCATTATGTCTTCGGCAGTGATGATATTCTGGTCGCGGGGCATATCCGCTCCTCTGTCTACAGCCCATAGGCCCTGGCCATCACCTCTATGGGATGGCCGATCCGTTCGGGCACATGGTCCGAACCGGAAAGCTGCATCACTTGGCGCAGATGCTGGCCCGCCAACGGACATTCGCTGACCATAAAATCAGGAGCAGCCTTTTCCATATTGCGGACTGTGGGGCGGCCGATTTTCACCGCCGTATCGAAATTCTCGGCATAGATGCCCCATTTGCCGCCATGGCCTGAGCAGCGGTCAGTGAGCGCAGGCCGCGCACCGGGGATCAGGCGAAGCATCTCCATCGCCTTGGGTCCCATATTCTGCGCCCGGCTGTGGCAAGCGAAGTGCACGGCGATATTGGCGGGAAGCTCATCGATCGGGGCAAGACCGCATTCCTTGGCGAGGGCGACCATATATTGGCTAAGATCATAACTATGCTCGCTAAGCGTCCTGATCTTCTCATGGCCGGGCTGGATGAGCGGCCATTCGAACTTCAGCATGAGCGAGCAACTGGTGGTCAATGGCACTATGTCATAGCCCTGCTCGATAAGAGGCGCGAAATGGGCCGCAATGCGCTCCGCCGCGCTCGCCACGGCGGCAAGATCGCCATTTTCGAACTTGGGCATGGCGCAGCATTCGGGGTGCTCGATCCGTACCTCTACACCATTATGGGCAAGAACCTTCATGGCCGCCTCGCCCGGCGTCTGATCGTTGAAATTGCCATAGCAGGTGGCATAGAGCACCACCTTCTTGCCAAAGCCAGGCGCATCCGGGTTGGGTGCTGGGATGCGATGCGCGGCCTTCTTCGTCAGCGGGGCATCGGCAAAAGCCGGAAGGTGCGCGCGTTTATCAATGCCAAGCATCTTCTGCATGACACCGCGCGCCGGACCATTTTCCTTGGTGGCGATATTGGCGAGACCGTCGAACAATGTGCCGAGCTTGCCATTGCGGTCAGTCTTGGCGAGTTCCTTGTCCGCAAGGCTCGTCAGTCCCTTCCTGTGCTCGACCGCGCGATAGCGGAGCATCAAGTGCGGGAAATCCACGTTCCATTCGTGTGGCGGAACATAGGGGCACTTCACCATGAAGCACATGTCGCAAAGCGTGCAGGCGTCGACAACCTTCTTGAAATCCTTGCTGTCGAGATGCTCCACATCCTCGTGCGGACTTTCATCGACCAGGTCAAAAAGCGTTGGGAAGCTGTCGCACAGGTTGAAGCAGCGGCGGCAGCCATGGCAGATGTCGAAGATACGGCGCAACTCCGCGTCCAGCGCCGCCTCGTCGTAAAATTCCTCATCCTGCCAAGCGATCGGGTGGCGGATGGGTGCCTCCAGGCTGCCTTCCTTCATTCGGTGGTCCTTATCCCCTCTCCAAGGGAGATCCTTGCGAAACGCCAGCCGCCGTCATTCCCGCCCTCGCGCGAATAACGAAAGATGAGCAACGATCCCCCTGAAGGAGAGAGGGATTATCTGTTCAAGCCAGGGCTTCCAGTCCGTCCAGCGTTTTCTGGAACTTGCCTGCATGGCTCTTTTCCGCCTTGGCCAGCGTTTCGAACCAGTCGGCGATCTCGTCAAAGCCTTCGTCGCGGGCGGTGCGCGCCATGCCCGGATACATGTCAGTATATTCGTGCGTCTCGCCAGCGATGGCCGATTTCAAATTGGACGAAGTGTCACCGATCGGCATGTTGGTCGCCGGATCGCCGCCGCCGGACTGCAAGAACTCCAGATGCCCATGCGCATGGCCGGTCTCGCCTTCGGCGGTGGAGCGGAACACGGCGGCGACATCATTATAGCCTTCAATGTCGGCCTGCTGGGCGAAATAGAGATAGCGGCGATTCGCCTGGCTTTCGCCAGCAAAGGCAGCTTTCAGATTATCCTCGGTCTTCGAACCTTTGAGTTCCATGGCTTTTCTCCTTGAACAGCGCGGCAAGATGCTGCGGATCTTCGAAAGCCGAAGGACTTTAGCCGAGGGAAGGTAAGGCGGCTAAGAGGAATTCTGAATATGACTGATCGATTGGAGCGATTAGTCTCGTCTGATTAAACAATGTAACTGATTATCATTCGCAATGCAAGGCGCACGCCATGGCCTTCGTCCCGGCACAGGGATGAGGGGGTGAAGCGGGGAATCGCGACTCCCAGCGAAAAACCCCGCCTGCTGGTGAGCGGGCGGGGCCTTTCAGTTGCGCTCTATTTATTGCTGCTCAGGCAGTCGCCAGCTTTGCTCCCTGGCGCCGCTTGCGGGTGCGGATAGCAGCACCGGCAAGGCCGAAGCCGGTGATCATCATCGCCCAGCTTTCAGGCTCAGGAACTGCGAAGGCCAAGGTGCCGGAATAGGAGCCATTGCCGCCCGAATTGCCGCTGATCACCAGCGTCTGCTCGCCTGCCCCCACCGGCACCTTGATGGAACGGAACTCCAACATGCCCAGGCTGGCGATATCGAACTCCTGTCCGTTCAGCGTTACCGAAGTGAAGTCGATATTGTTGAGAAAGCTGACCGCGATGGACGAAATGGTCGAGCCGACCGAACCGATCCCGGGTACGGTGAACTTCAGCGTATCGGAAAATGCGCCCCCGGCGATGCTGTTATGCGCGAAAGTGCCCGTCGTGCCGTCGAAGGAAATGACAGCCGCCGCATGCGCGGGTGCGGACACAGCGATGGTCGATACCGCCAGGGCGGCTGCAAGAAGCAATTTCTTCATTTGATGATCCCCTGTCTGAAAAAGACAAAATGTTGCTGCTGCGACCGCGCATTTTATCTTTGGCCGGAGCATAACAGTTAAGGATCAGTTACCAAATAGCTGGAAATGCAGCGTTTTCTCCAGTTCGGACCTAGTTGCCGGAACTTTACCAGCCACACTGTTTCCCCTTGTTCTGCTCCTTGAGCCAGGCCTGCAGGGGCGCGAAATATTCGATCATGGCTTCGCCGGACATCTCACGGCTGCCGGTAAAGGCCTGAAGCGCGTCCGGCCAAGGCTTTGAGGCTCCCATTTCCAGCATGGCGTTAAGCCGCTGGCCCACCTCCTTGTTCCCATAAAAGGAGCAGCGGTGCAGCGGGCCCTTCCAGCCCGAAATGTCACACGCCGCCTTGTAGAACTGGAATTGAAGCAGCCGGGCGAGGAAATAGCGGGTATAGGGCGTGTTTCCCGGAATATGGAACTTCGCTCCCGGATCAAAGGCGCCGTCGGGCCGGTCCACCGGCGGCGTTATCCCCTGATATTGCAGGCGAAGCGAGGTCCAGGCGTCATTATAGCCCTGCGGCTTGATCGATCCGTTGAACACGCCCCAACGCCATTTGTCGACCAGCAGGCCGAACGGCAGGAAGGCAACCTTGTCCATCGCCTGCCGCAGAAGAAGGCCGATGTCCTTGTCGGCGCTGGGCACTTTGGCGGGATCAAGGAGGCCGATCTGCACAAGATAATCGGGCGTGATCGACAGCGCGACCATATCGCCGATCGCCTCATGGAAGCCATCATTGGCTCCGTTCAGATAAAGAAAGGGCTGCTTGTTATAGGCGCGCTGATAGTAATTATGGCCAAGTTCATGATGGATGGTGACGAAATCGTCGCCATTGACCTTGGTGCACATCTTGATCCGCAGATCATCCTTGTTGTCGATATCCCAGGCGCTGGCATGGCAGACAACCTCGCGATCCTGTGGCTTGGTGATCATTGAACGCTGCCAAAAGCTTTCGGGCAGCGGCGCAAAGCCGAGCGATGAGAAGAAGCCCTCGCCAGTCTTCACCATCTTCAAGGGATCATAGCCCTTGGCGGCCAGCAGATCGGTGGTGTCGAAGCCAAGATCGCCCGCGCCCTTGGGCGCTACGACGTCATAGATATTGCCCCATTCCTGAGCCCACATATTGCCGAGGAGGTCAGCGCGGATGGGGCCACTCGCGGGTTGGACCCTGGCGCCGTATTTTTCGTTCAATTTGGTGCGGGTATAGCAATGAAGCTCGTCATAGAGCGGCTTCACCTGCTTCCAGAGCTTGTCGGTTAGAGCCGCAAACTCATCGGCGGGCATGTCATATTGCGACCGCCACATGGCGCCGACATCCTTGTAGCCAAGCTCGACCGCGCCCTTGTTGGCGATCTCCACCAGCCTGGCATAATCCTGCTTCATTGGCGTGCCGACATTGTCGTGCCAGCTCGTCCACATTTCCTGAAGCTGAGCCGGGTTACGGTTGGTCCCCATCTCCGCCTCGATATCGCTGCCGTTGATGGGCTTGCCGTTCAGCGTTCCCTTACCCTTGCCATAGGAGGATTGCAGCTTGGTCGCGATGGCATTGAGTTCTGCCGCCGCCCCCGGCGTGGTGGGAGCAGGCAGGACAATGCCGCCACGCAATATATCGAGTTTCCGTTTCACGTCCGGGGAAAGACCGGAAACCTTCTGATATTTGGCGGCCTCCAGGGCAAAGCGCACCGCCATCTCCGTCCCCTGCGCGCCGAATTTGGCGGCAAGCGCATCGGTGTCGTCTGTGATGTAGGTGGCATTGATCCAACTCATGCGGGAGGCGTCGACGGTATAGTCCGACAACTCCTTTTCTGCCCTAGCCACAAAGGCTTCGGCGTCGCCCGCTGTCGGTTGAGCAGGCGCGGCCAGCGCCGGCGATGCGGCAAGGACCATCGCCAGGGCGGCGACAGAGATAGCGAACTTCATGATTATCAGTCCTTTTCCGGGGAATGGTTCATTGTCCAATTAGTGACAAATGCAACCAAAGGGGTCAAGCGAGCTCCGCCCTTTCGCCAGCACGATGACTAAGCGGTCAGGAAATCCACCATGGCAAAGCCCATTTCAGGCATGGTGACGCAGCTCATATGGTTGCCCGGAATTTCCTTGAGACGACCATTGGGCAGCAGGTCGGCCAGCGCGACGGGCGAGCCATTGTCCCTGTCTTCCCGGCCGCAAAGGACCAGGATCTCAGTGTTGATTCCGGCGACTTCGGACGGCTCCAGATCGCCCAAAGTCCCGAGCAGCAAGGCCGCAGCGACCGTGTCTATCTTCATGGTCTTCATGAACTGCACTGCCATCCAGTGCGGATCGCCTCGCTGAACGCTCTCTCGCCGTTCGATGGCGGCCAGAAAAAAATCCCGCCGTCTCGCCCAGCCCGACAGCCCCTCAAGCCCCATGCCCGCAAGAATCGCCCGGCTGGGGCCAAGCCCGTGGGAGAGAAGCCTGGCCGTCGTCCGGGCACCCAGCGAAAAGCCGCCAATATCAAAATCCGTCAGGTTGAGATGCGCGATCAGGGCCTGCGCGTCCCTGACCAGCACGTCGTGCGGATAAGCCGAGGGATCATGGGGCGCAGCGCTTTCGCCATGGGCCCGAAGGTCCGGCATGATGACCCTGAACCCCGCCGCTGCGACACGGTTCGCCGTCCCATATTTGATCCAGTTCACATGGGCGCTTGAGAACAGCCCGTGCAACAGCAGCAGCGGACGGCCCTCCCCCATTTCATGGACGCATAGCCGCGCGCCATCAAAGGATTGGAACCAGTCCGTTTTTGGTTCAGCCGGGAAGCTTGCCGACACTTGTCATCCACCGTTCAACCAGGGCTTCATTCTCATCGGACCGGTAGCGCGGCAGATTGCTTGTGTCGAGCCATGCTTCATGCATGCTTTCCGCTCCGAAATGGTACACTGGCCGGAAATAGCCGGGTTCGTCGAAGCTGCCGATGGTAAGATCGATGTTCGGCCCTTCCAGATAGGCAAAGCCGAGCACCGTACCACAGCGTGAACAAAAGGGGCGCCGTGCAATGGGCGAGCTTTGATACCAGTCCGCTTCCCTGCCGCTTTCCCATTGGACCGCCGTCCGGGGAAGATTCTTGAATGCTACCGATACGCCGCCGGTTGCTCGCTGGCACATGCGGCAGTGACAAAGATAAGCTTCCTCATGCTCCACCTCGGCCACATAGCGGACTCGGCCGCACTGACAGCCACCGGTCATCTGCCTCGCCATGATGATTGCCTCCTCGACTCTGCCCAGCCCCCCGCAGCAGCCGCTACTTTCCGCATTTCCGCAAGGGTAAGCCATAGTTCTTGCATATTATAAGCATAGTTATTATATCTCCGCCCATGGCTGAGAATATCGGATATATGCTGAACGATGTTGGACGTCTCATGCGCAAGCGCTTCGATGAAATGTGCCAGGATCTGGGCGTCACAAGCGCCCAGTGGCGGGCTCTGTTCGCCATCAGCCGCCGGCCCGGGCTTAACCAGGGAATGTTGGCGGAGCTTCTGGAGGTGGAACCCATCACCACATGCCGCATGGTGGACCGCCTTGAGCAGGCGGGCCTTGTGGAGCGGCGGCCTGATCCGAACGACCGCAGGGCCTGGCAGTTATTTTTGGGCCAAGCTGCGATGCCTCTGCTCGACCGGTTGCAGGAACGGAGCGTGGAGATGCGGCGGCGGGCGCTCAAGGGCCTGAGTGAAGAGGAAATCGAGGCTCTGACGTCCCAACTTGAGGTCATCCGAAACAATTTGTCAGGCGCCAGTGAGCAGAAGGAGGCCAGCAATGGCTGAGGCGGACAGTCCAGTCAGAATTCGGCCTTCGAACGCACCTCCGGCCGACGCACCGGCATTGGAGATGCAAGGCACGGCAGGGCCCTGGAGGAAAAGGGTTCTGATGTTTTCCCTGCCGCTGCTGCTTGCTGTGGCAGGAGGGTATTTCTGGCTGACAAGCGGACGCTTTGTCAGCACTGACAACGCCTATGTGCAACAGGACAAGGTTGCCATCAGCAGCGACGTGTCGGGGCGCATCGTGCAAGTTTATGTCAAGGAAAACCAGCACGTTAAGGCAGGAGACATATTGTTCCGCGTCGATCCTGAACCCTATGAGGTGGCACTGGCGCAGGCCAATGCCGCCATCGCCTCGGCGCAGGTGGACCTAAAGAAGCTGCACACCGACTATAGCGCGGCCGGCGTCGATATTTCCGGTGCAGAAGAAGATATCGACTATGCGCAGAAGCAATATGAGCGGCAGAGGGCTTTGATGGCGCAGGGGTTCACAACCCGCGCAAGGTTGCAGGACGCCGAGCATGTGCTGCAACAAGCGCGGGAAGAATGGCGCACGGCACAGGCTGATGTAGCAAAGGCCAAGGCCGCCCTGGCCACGGGCTCCGCAGTACCGGGAGAAAATCCCGCCATTGCAGCGGCGCGTGCCCAGAGGGACAAGGCCGCGCTCGATCTGAAAAGGACGGTCGTGCGCGCACCGGTTTCAGGGCGGGTCAGCCAGGCGGACCGGCTGGTGGTCGGGCAAATGATGGTGACCGGCCTGCCCGGTGTCAGCATTGTGGCGGACGAGCGGAGCTGGGTCGAAGCGAATTTCAAGGAGACGCAGTTGGACAAGATGCGGCCAGGCCAGGCCGCCGAGGTCGAGGTGGACGCCTATCCCGGCCTCAAGCTCAAGGGCCATGTGCAGAGCGTCGGTGCGGGAACGGGATCGGAATTTTCGGTGATACCCGCCCAGAATGCCAATGGTAACTGGGTCAAGGTCACCCAGCGCATCCCTGTCCGTATAGTTATTGACGAGAAATCCAGCCGCCAGCTGATCGCGGGCATGAGTGCCGAGGTGACGGTGGATGTCCGGCAAAAGAATTGACGCGCAGGGTGCTGTTCCGGGCCAGACCTTGAGAGGGTCACGCAAGGCGCTGCTCACCATCGCCGTGATGGGCGGCACGGTGATGCAGATCCTGGACAGCACCATTGCCAATGTGGCGCTGCCCCATATGCAGGCGGAGCTCGGCGCCACGCAGGAGACCGTCACCTGGGTGCTGACCAGCTATATCATCGCCTCCGCTGTGGCCATTCCGATCACGGGATGGCTGTCCGACCGGGTGGGATCGCGGCAGCTATTCCTTTTTTCGGTCAGCCTCTTCATCGTGGCTTCCATGCTCTGCGGTGTGGCGACCAGCTTGCCTGAAATGGTGGTGTTCCGGCTGTTTCAAGGCGTTGCCGGCGCCTTCATCGCTCCGCTCGCGCAAACGGTCATGCTGGATATCAACCGGCCCGAAGAACATGGCCGGGCAATGTCGATCTATGGCATGGGGATCATGATCGGGCCAATCATGGGACCTGTATTAGGCGGATGGCTGACGGAGAATTTTTCCTGGCGCTGGGTCTTTTACGTTAATCTTCCGGTCGGCTTGCTCTGCCTTGCGGGGCTTTGGGCGCTGTTGCCAAGCAAGCCTGTGACACGGCGGAGTTTCGATCTTACAGGCTTTGCCCTGCTGGCTTTGGCGCTGGGCGCGCTGCAGTTGATGTTGGATCGCGGGGTCCAAGAGGACTGGTTCCGGTCCACCGAAATCTGGATCGAGGCCGGCGTAGCCGTGGCAGCCCTGTGGATGTTCATCATTCACCTGGCGACCGGACGGGAACCGATTTTCCGTCCTGGCATGATGGCCGATCGCAATCTCATCACCGGCACCTTCTTCCTCTTCATCCTGGGCCTTGTCCTGACAGCCAGCATGGCGCTCCTCCCCCCCATGCTGCAGGGCATTTATGGCTATCCAGTGATGGACACGGGCGTTCTTCTTGCCTCACGCGGTTTCGGGGTTCTCCTCACCATGGGCATAGCGGGACGCCTGCTGAACAAGATCGACCCTCGTCTCATGGTGTTAATGGGGTTCAGCATTGGCGCGCTATCGCTTTACATGATGACCGGCTGGTCGCTGGACATGGATTGGTGGCCGATTGTCAGCAGCGGATTTGTGCAAGGTCTGGGTTTCGGTTTCCTTTTCGTACCGCTCAACACCATGGCCTTCGCGACCTTGCCGCCACAATATCGCACAGAAGCCTCTGGCCTGTTGAATCTGATGCGGAATATGGGGGCATCGATCGGGATCTCCATCGTGACCGCTTTGCTCGCCCAGAACATTCAGGTCAGTCATTCTGATCTTGCCGGGCATTTCACCCAGTACAAGCTGCCGGTCGATCCGAACATGGCACTGAGCGCCGGTTCGGCGGGCGATGTCGTGATGTCGATGATCGATATGGAGATCAACCGTCAGGCCGCGATGATAGCCTATATCGACGATTTCTGGTTCATGATGTGGGCCTGCCTGGCAGCCCTCCCCCTGATCCTTTTGCTCCGCGCGCCCAAGGGCGGGAAGAAGGGCGAGCAAGATCTGCGGCCAGTGATGGAGTAAATGCGTGCCAGAAGGCTGGCACCAGGCACCGGCAGGCGCAGCATCATTGGCCGCGCCTGCCTTGCCGAATCAGAAGGTCAGCCCTTCTTCAGGTGGCGGCGTCCCAGCAGTTCCGCGATCTGAACGGCATTGAGCGCCGCGCCCTTGCGGAGATTATCGGATACGCACCAGAGGACCAGGCCGTTCTCGACCGTCGGGTCCTCGCGTACGCGGCTGACATAGGTGGCGCTGTCGCCAACGCATTCAACCGGGGTCACATAGCCCCCGTCCTCGCGCTTGTCGACAAGCATGATGCCCGGCGCTTCGCGCAGGATGGACTGGGCCTTTTCCGCCGAGATTTCGTTCTCGAACTCGATGTTAAGGGCTTCCGAATGGCCGACGAAGACGGGCACGCGCACGCAGGTCGCGTTGAGCTTGATAGCCGGGTCGAGGATCTTCTTGGTCTCGACCACCATCTTCCATTCTTCCTTGGTGGAACCGTCGTCCAGGAAAACGTCGATGTGCGGAATGACATTGAAGGCGATCTGCTTGGTGAACTTCTTGGGCTCAGCCGGGTCGCCGACGAATATGTTGCGCGACTGTTCGAACAGCTCGTCCATGCCGGCCTTGCCTGCGCCGGACACGGACTGATAAGTCGACACAACGACGCGCCTGATTTTCGCATAGTCATGCAGGGGCTTTAGCGCCACGACCATCTGCGCGGTCGAGCAGTTGGGGTTGGCGATGATGTTGCGCTTCTTGTAATCGTCGATGGCGTCCGGGTTCACTTCCGGCACGATCAGCGGAATGTCCGGATCCATGCGGTAGAGCGAACTGTTGTCGATGACGACGCAGCCTGCCTCGGCGGCCTTCGGCGCATAGATTTTGGTCGGGCCCGAGCCTGCGGCGAAGAGGGCGATGTCCCAGCCGGTGAAATCGAAATGTTCGATATTTTTCACCTTCAGCTTGCGGCCGGTCTCGCCATATTCGATCTCCGTTCCCGTGGAGCGGGGCGAAGCGACGGCGGCGATCTCGTCAGCCGGAAATTCGCGCTCTGCAAGGATGTTCAGCATTTCGCGGCCAACATTGCCCGTGGCCCCGACGACAACTACGCGATAACCCATTTTCCTGTGTTCCCTTCATCTGGTGCCGGGCGCCACCATCCTTTTTCGTCATCCCCGCGAAGGCGGGGATCCATCTCCCAACGTTGCGCCAAGCGACTAGTTCAGAAGATGGGTTCCCGCTTTCGCGGGAATGACGGATTAATGGTCCCTTATCGATATGAAAACAGCCGGTTCCCGCTTGGGCACCGGCTGTCTTGAAACCTGTTTTTGGGGTCTGGTGGACCTGCTCCGCCTTATTCCCCGGTTTCCGTTGGCCGGTTGTCCCTGCGCTCCGCAATACGCGCACTTTTACCGGTGCGGCCACGGAGGTAGTAGAGTTTCGCCCGCCGCACGACACCGCGGCGGACGACGGTAATCGAGTCAATATTGGGCGAATAGAGCGGGAAGACGCGCTCCACGCCTTCACCGAAGCTGATCTTGCGCACGGTGAAGCTGGAGCCCAGGCCCTTATTGGACCGGGCGATGCAAACGCCTTCATAATTCTGGATGCGGGTACGGTCGCCTTCGACAACGCGCACGCCAACGCGGAGCGTGTCGCCCGCGCGGAAGTCCGGGATGGACTTTTTGGACTTGAATTCCTCGATGGCTTCAGCCTCGAGCGTCTGGATGAGGTTCATGACTCATCTTCCCTTTTCTTCTTCCGTTGCGCGCCAGAGGGCGACTGGTCCCGAGCACTGACATAGCGCTCCCAAAGGTCCGGCCGCCTTAGCCGTGTATCATCCTCCGCCCTTTGTTTCCGCCAGGCGGCGATTTTCGCGTGATCCCCCGATCGCAACACTTCAGGGATCGCGCGCCCTTCCCACATTTGAGGACGGGTATAGTGCGGATATTCGAGAAGCCCCGCTTCGAAGCTTTCCTCATCTCCGCTAGAAGCCGCGCCCATTACCCCGGGCAGCAGGCGAATGCAAGCGTCAATCAGCACGATCGCAGCCGTTTCTCCGCCCGAAAGAATATAGTCGCCGATGGATACAGGCTCGATCGGGCGAGCCTCAAAAAGTCGCTCGTCAATCCCCTCGAAACGACCGCAGAGAATGGTGACGCCGGGGCCTTGCGCAAGCTGCCGGACGCGGGTTTGCGTGAGGGGCGCGCCGCGCGGGGTCATGGCGAGGATGGGCGCTTGCGGCTGGCGGGCAATGGCATGGTCGACAGCGGCGGCGAGCACATCGGCCCGCATCACCATCCCCGCCCCGCCGCCCGCCGGGGTGTCGTCGACCGAGCGGTGCTTGTCGGTCGCGAAGTCGCGAATCTGGATCGGCTCGCACGACCATATCCCCTCCGCCAGCGCACGGCCCGCGAGGGACTGGCCGAGAGGACCGGGAAACATTTCCGGGTATAGGGTAAGGATTTGGGTGGTGAAGGTCATGAAGCAACGCTGTTCCGCAACATTCGCCAAGAAGCAATTACGCCCCGCACCAGAAACCAGAAAAACAGAGAAGTTCCCAAGGCAGAAATTGTCGACACAATCAGCAGGAACCCTAACGTCAATGCGTACGACATCAAACTGCTGATCGTAGCGCCGAATATAAAAATCAGCGCAACGGACCAAACAACTCCTATAAACAAGCAATGATGAAATCTGGAAAACGGGTTCGATTCCGTTATTCCAGCAAGCGCGCCAACCACAGCACCTGCAACTGCGGAAGGCAACATCGTAACTGCGGTCGCATAAATAAAAAGATACATTAAGAAACCGCCAGCAGCATCCATCACACCGTCCAATTCTCGATCTTCAACCCCGGAAAATCGGCAAAATCCTGCTTGTTTCGGGTGACCAGTATGAGATCGAGCGAAAGGGCGTGCGCGCCGATCAACCGGTCAAAACTTTTGCGCTTCACGCCTATGTTGCGGACGATCCTGCCGTAGGTCGCCGCCTCCTGCTCACCGAACGGGGTAACAGTGAGCGCAGCGAGAAACGCATCGAGCCGCCGATCGTCACCCTTAGGGTCACTCGAAGTCCGGCTGCCTACGCGTAGTTCGGCAACGGTAATCATGGAAACGGTCAAATTGCCGAATGCCTCGGCCATATTTTTGGCGAGTCGTTCGCTGCGTCCCAGCAGAAAATCGATGCAGCTATTCGTGTCGAGCATGTACATGGACTGCGTGGCTTTTCAAACCGTATCCGGTTTTTTTCCGGAATAGGACCAGTCACGCTCGTCCTGTTCAATATCACCCCGGCCATCCCGCATGAAACCGGGCGACATGCTGCCGTAAAGGCTCATCAGCAAATCGCGGGTATTGTCCTGCTTCCAGAAGGTGAAAGAGCCGTCGTCATGGGGTACAATTGTCACTTCGTCCCCTTCGCCAAATCCCAGATCCTTGGGTAAGCGAAGGGCCACTGAATTCCCCGACTTGAAAGTGCGAGTGGTCCTTTGACCAGTTGCTTCTGGCTTATGAGGCGCGTTCATTGCAAGCTCCGTATATACGACGTGTATATACTAAGTGGCAAAAGCGGAGTCAATTACCGCACGCGCATCCTCGACATGCACCGCGTGGATCGGAACCATGAAGCGCTTGCCGTTCGGACGTTCGATTTCCAGTATGTCGCCTGCGCCGAAATTCTCGACGGCAACGACAACGCCCAGTTCCTCGCCTTCACTCGACACACAGGGCAGGCCGAGGAGGTCGGCGTGATAATATTCGCCTTCCTCCAGTTCCGGCAGGGCCGAGCGGGGGACTGTGAGTTCCGTGCCGCGCAAGGCTTCGGCGGCGTTGCGGTCGGCCACCTCGGCGAAGCGGGCGATGGCGCCGTTCTTGCCGGGACGGATGGCCTTGAGCGTGAGGGTTCGCCCTGCGGCGGTGAAGGCCGCATAGCGCTTCAGATTCGCCGGATCGTCGCTGAAAAGCTTCAGGCGCACCTCGCCGGTGACGCCGTGGGCGCCAGTGATGACGGCGAGAGTGACGGGGCGTTCAGAAGCAAGCCCCTCCCCTTCAGGGGAGGGGTTGGGGTGGGGACGAGATGGAGCCGTGCAGCGCACGGGCCCCACCCCCTGCCCCTCCCCTGAAGGGGAGGGGTGAGCCATGCTCAGCCCTCGGCCTGCTCTTCGGCCGGAGCCTCAGCGGCGGGCTCCTCGGCGGGAGCCTCAGCGGCACAAAAGGTATAGAGTTTCTAGTGTCCTTATCGATTCCGAAGTTCGTACGAGCGTGCCGCAAATGCTTACGAACTTCGGAATCGGGACACTAGGCCGCTCGTTCGTGAAGCGAATGTCAAATCCAAAAGCTCCACTAGCTACGTAATACTTGCTAG
>NZ_DATEMB010000006.1:0-55921 GCF_035276005.1 Rhizorhapis sp. | reverse complement strand
CAATGGGACAGGTGATGGGCGGTGCGCCCTTTACCGCGCCATCAAGCTGGATCTCCGAAACACCGGTGAAGCCAACGCCCTGAATGGTGGCTGTCGTTCCTTGCAGGACCGGCAGGTCATCCTTGACGGCGATCCGCACGCGCACGAAACTCGGATCGGATTTCCAGAGCTCGATTTCCTTCACCTGGCCTGAAGGCACGCCGGAAAAGGTGACACTGGAACCCTTGGCGAGCCCGTTGACCGACTGCTTGAAATAGATGTCATATTCTTTCTGGGCCCCCTCCCCAATGCGGGAGAACCAGAAGGCGGCGATGATCACCGCCGCCAGCAGGCCCAGCACGACGCTGCCGACCAGGATATGGTTGGATCTTGTTTCCATCAGTCCCTACCGCCCTTTGGCTGCTGCTTATGACCGGCCTTGCCGTTTCCGTCCACTGCCGGACCTTGCGAACCGGCCTTGGCCGCCCGGCTGCGCGGGCCGTTGAAATATTCCTGTATCCAGGGGTGATCGGTCGCCAGCAATTCGTCAATCGTACCTACAGCAATCACACGCTTGTCAGCGATCACCGCGACCCGGTCGCAAATAGCGTAGAGCGTGTCGAGGTCATGGGTGATGAGGAAGACTGTAAGCCCCAATGTCCGCTGCAAGCTTCGGGTCTGCTCATCAAAGGCTGCAGCGCCGATGGGGTCGAGCCCTGCCGTCGGTTCGTCGAGAAACAGCAGATCCGGGTCCAGCGCCAATGCCCGCGCAAGCCCTGCCCGTTTCTTCATGCCGCCGGAAAGCTCCGCCGGGAATTTGGGTCCCGCTTCCGGCGGAAGGCCCGCCATGCGCACCTTATAGGCCGCGATCTCGTCCCGGAGCTCAGGACTGAGCTGCGGATAATATTCGCGCAGCGGAACTTCGATATTTTCGGCAACCGTCAGCGTCGAAAACAAGGCTCCCCCCTGAAACAGCACCCCCCACCGCTTGCGGATGGCGAGCACCTCGTCATCGGCCCTTCCGACCATCGGCTCGCCGAAGACTTCGATATCCCCCCGATCCGGTATCTGAAGGCCGATGATTGAACGGAGCAGCACCGACTTGCCGGTGCCCGATCCGCCCACCACGCCCAATATCTCGCCCCGCTTGACCTCCAGGTCGAGATTTTCGTGGACCACCTGGTCGCCGAAGCTGTTGCGCAGGCCCCGCACGCAAATCGCAACGTCATTTTCCTCAAGGGCATGCTCGATACGCTTTTCTTCGGCCGCCGCCTTTTCTTCCTCCTCGGTCATATCCAGCCGACCCATGTGAAGAAGACGGCGAAGAAGGCGTCGAGAACGATGACAAGGAAGATCGCCTGCACCACCGCAGCGGTGGTCCTGAGGCCCACTTCCTCCGCATTGCCCTTGACCTGCATGCCCTGGAAGCAGCCGGAAATGGCGATGATGATGCCAAAGACAGGCGCCTTCACGAGCCCGACATAAAGGTCGGTGATGGGCACCACCTCGCGCAACCGCTGAATGAAGGTGACTGGCGGAATGTCCAGGGACACCGCGCATAGAAATCCGCCGCCGATGATCGCGATGACCGAGGAATAGAAGCCGAGCAGCGGCATCATCACGACAGCGGCAAGGGCGCGGGGCACCACCAGCGCCTCCATGGGCGACACGCCGATGGTCCGCATGGCGTCAATTTCCTCAGTGAGCTTCATCGTGCCAAGCTGCGCTGCGAAAGCGGACCCGGAACGCCCCGCCACCATGATGGCGGTCATCAGCACGCCCAATTCCCGGAAGGTCAGCCGGCCAACCAGGTTGACCGTCAGCACCTCCGCCCCGAACTGCCGAAGCTGCACCGAACCCTGCTGGGCGATCACGATGCCGATCAGAAAGCTCATCAGGCCAATGATGCCGAGCGCCGACACGCCCACCACCTCGAAACGTTGCACGACCGCATTGATGCGGAAACGCCGGGGGTGGCGGATGACGTTCCAGAAGGCAACCAGTGTCGCCCCGAAAAAGCCGAGCAGGCCAAGCAGCGTCTGGCCCGCAACCGAAGTGGCTTCGCCGATTTCGCCCAGCACCCGGCGAAAGGGCGAAATCTGCGGCGGATGAAGCTCTATCGGTTGCCCGGCCTTGCTAACCTCGTCGATCAGGCGCTGCGCGTCGGCGTCCGCACCCTCGACCCTGGCGCTCCGGTCACGGGCGGTGCGGTGTATGACCCACGCGCCGATCGTATCGATATGATCGATCGCGGAAAGATCCAGAGCGGCGACCTCGCCCTCCAGCCCGGCCAGCCGGTCGGGCAGATCGTTTAGATAGGCTATGGACAGATTGCCGGTCAGCCGGATCATCCGGCTGCCGTCCATTACTTCCTCGTAATAGTCCGCCCTGTTCGTCATTTGCGGTGGACAGTGGGATATTATCGATGGCACGGCAAGCGCAAAGCGGCGGAATCTTGTTCAAGGAGCAGGAATGAAACGAAAATTCTGGACGTCCCAATGACAAAGCCGATCACCAGGCTGGCGATTTATGACATGGACCGGACCATCACGGTAAAGGGCACCTACACGCCCTTCCTGTTGCATGTAGGGAAGAAGTTGGCGCCGTGGCGGCTGGCGCTCGCCATTTTCATTCCCTTCGTGATGCTGGCCTATGTGCTGCGCATGATCCCGCGCTCACGGCTCAAGGAAATCAACCAGTCGCTGATGATCGGCCACAATGTGCGCCGGGCAAGGCTGCAGCCGCACATCGAAAGCTATGCAGACAAGGTGCTGGCGCATAATGTCCGCAAGGGCGCACTTCAACAGATCGCAGAGGACCGCGCGGCGGGATACCGGCTGGTGCTCGCGACGGCCTCTTACCGTCTTTATGTGGAGGCGATTGCCGAACGTCTCGGCTTCGATGCCGTCATCGCGACAGACCATCTAAGCCAGGATCTGGATTATGTGCGGGCCAAAATCGCCGGAGAAAATTGCTACGACGCCGCCAAGCTGCGCATGATCCAGGACTGGATGGCGGGGCAGGGAATCAGCCGGGCGGCTTGCCACATCCGCGCCTATTCCGACCATGTGTCCGATGCCCCGATGCTGGAATTTGCCGATGAAGGCTTTGCCGCCAACCCCCATGCGCCACTTGCGAAGCTGGCGCAGGTCAGGGGGTGGCCGCGATTTGACTGGACATGAGCAGCCGGCCGGCAGCGCGGATATTCTTTCAATTTCTACTGGATGTTTCCTGCCATTGCAGCCATAGCCGCTGCAATGCAGCGGGCCGATAACATGACTGCCGAAAGGGAGCACAGAGCAGCATTACCGCTCGGGTTCGTCGAATTCATCACGCTCATCGCAATGTTGATGGCGCTCAACGCGCTTTCCATCGATCCGATGCTGCCCGCACTTCCGGCGATTGGCGAAGCGCTTGGCATCGCCGAGGAAAACAGCCGGCAATGGATCATCAGCGCCTATTTCCTGGGCATGGCGGTGGGGTCCCTCTTCTACGGATCGCTTTCGGACCGCTATGGGCGCAAGCCGGTGCTGGTCGTCACGCTGTCCTTCTATCTCGTCTCGACACTGGCCTGCGCGGTGGCCACCAGCTTTGCCATGATGCTGGCCGGGCGCGCCGCCGCAGGCTTCTTCGCCGCCGCAGTACGCGTTGTCGCGGTCAGCATCGTGCGGGATCTTTTCGTCGGTGACCGGATGGCCCGCATCATGTCCGTCATTTTCATCGTCTTCATGATCGTGCCGGTGATTGCGCCCACCCTGGGTCAGGTGATCCTTTATATCGCGAGCTGGAGATGGATTTTCGGAGCCCTGCTTGTGTTGGGGGCGGCGATGGCCTTGTGGACCATATTCCGGCTGCCCGAAACTCTGACCGACGCCAACCGCATCGACATAAGTCTGGACGATGTCGCGGCGACCTTCGGCCAGATCATCACCCACCGTTCCGCCTTCGGCTATATGCTCGCAAGCGGCGTCAGCATGGGCGCTCTGGTCGGCTTCATCACATCGGTGCAGCAGATTTTTTTCGATGTCTTTCACGAACCGGAAGTCTTTCCCTTTGCCTTCGCTGCGATAGCGGGCTTCATCGCAATAGGAAGCTTCTTCAACAGCAGGCTTGTCGAAAGGATGGGCGCCCGGCGGCTTAGCCAGGGATCACTGATGGCCTTCATCCTGCTTTCGGCGATTCATGTCGGGATCATCCTTTCCGGCTGGGAAACGGTGTGGACCTTCATTGCGATGCAATCGAGCGCCCTTCTCTGCTTTGCCTTGTGCGGATCCAATTTCAGCTCGATCTCGATGGAGCCGTTCGCCCGCGGCGCCGGAGCGGCTTCTTCGTTCCAGGCATGCCTGACCACCTTGCTATCGGCGCTGATTGGTGCGTTCATAGGATCCCTGTTCGACGGCACTACATTGCCGCTCGCGCTCGGTTTCCTGCTTTGCGGAACAGGCGGTCTTTTAGGGGTGATGTGGGCCGAGCGCGGGAAGCTGTTTACCCGCCCGAACATTCCGAAGATGCCCGCGCCCTGCCGCTAGAACGGCGCGCGTGAAATCGGAAGGCGCAGGGATCACCCCAGGCTCTTGCTCACCTGTTCGGTAACGTCCTTCGACAGCCCGGGCGTGGCGAGAATGCGGCGCAGTTCCGCCTGCATCTTTTGGCCGCGCTGCTCGCCGAAACGCCGCCAGCGCCCCAAGGGCGGGACAAGCCGCGCGGCGGTCTGGGGGTTGAGCTTATCCAGCGCAATGATGGCATCGGCCAGCAGCGTATAACCCCGGCCCGAAAACTGGTGAAAGCCGAACTGGTTGGCGGCAAAGGCGCCATAAAGCGCCCTCGCCCGATTGGGATTGGCGAGCGTGAAATCCTTGTGCGTCGCAAGTTCCGCGACCTGGTCCACCACATCCTCCCGCGCCACGAGCGCCTGTGTCTGGAACCATTTGTCGAGGACCAGCGCGTCCTTCCTGTAGCGGTTATAGAAGATGTCGAGTGCCGCTTCCCGCTCCCGGCTGGACCCATTGGCGAGGACGGACAGCGCGCCTTGCCTCTCCGTCATATTGTCTGCCTTTTCGAACTGCGCGAAAGCGAGACCCGCCGCCTCTCCTGTGCCCGTTGCGTTCAGATAGGCCAGCGCCGCATTGCGCAGCCGCCGGGCCCCCTTTGCGGAGGGCGACAGGGAAAAGCTGTTGGCTGCGGTGCGGGCATGGGCTGCCCGCCATTCCCGTTCCAACCGCTGACCGATCCTGCGGCGCAGCTTTTCGCGCGTGGCATGAATGGCGTCCGGGTCGACGACGCTCATCTGGTCGCCCAGATAGCTCTCGCTGGGCAAAGTCACTGCATCGGCGATAAACGCATCGTCAAGCGCCGGATCGGCAAGCGTCCGCCGCACCGCCTCAATCACTGGCGCATCGTCCGCCGGATGGCCTGCCACGGCCGCCACCAGCACATTCACCATCAATTGCTGCATCGCCTCATAGCGGGCGAAGGGATCGTCGTCATGGGCCGACAGGAAAGCCAGATCCTCCTGACTGCGGTTGGTGTCGACAATGACGGGCGCGGAAAAACCCCGGTTGATGGACAGTACCGGAGCGCCAGCCAGTCCCTCGAACTCGAAGTCCTGGCGATCTTTGGTCAGCAGCAGCAGCCGCTCGCCCGCATGGTCCTCCCTGGCGCGGTCGAACAGGGCGATGCGGACGGGGATGGTCATTGGCCGCTTCACGTCCTGACCCGGCGTTGCCGGAATGCTCTGCTCAAGCGACAGCGTTGCGCGCCCGCTCTCCTCGTCGTGCGACAACAGCGCCTTCACCCGCGGGGTTCCTGCCTGCTCATACCACAAGCGGAACTGTGAAAGGTCGATCTGTCCGCCATCCTCCATGGCCTGAACAAAATCTTCGCAGGTGACGGCCTGCCCATCATGCCTTTGGAAATAAAGGTCGGTGCCGCGGCGGAAGCGTTCCGGCCCCAGCATCAGCGCCATCATGCGGATAAGCTCCGCGCCCTTGTTGTAGATGGTGGCGGTGTAGAAGTTCGAAATCTCCATATAGGATTCGGGCCGCACAGGATGAGCGAGCGGGCCATTATCCTCCGGGAATTGGGCGGCGCGCAGCACGCGAACATCCTCTATCCGCTTTACCGCGGCCGATCCCATGTCGGCGGAAAATTGCTGGTCGCGAAAGACCGTGAATCCCTCCTTCAGCGACAGTTGGAACCAGTCGCGGCAAGTGATGCGGTTTCCGGACCAGTTGTGGAAATATTCATGCGCCACCACGCCCTCGACCGCATCATAATCAGCGTCGGTCGCGGTCTCCGGGTCAGCCAGGATGTAGCGCGAATTGAAGATGTTGAGCCCCTTGTTCTCCATCGCACCGAAGTTGAAGTCCGAAACAGCGACGATGTTGAACACATCGAGGTCATATTCGCGGCCAAAGACCTTCTCGTCCCAGGCCATGCTGTGCTTGAGCGCGGCCATCGCGTGGTGCGTGCGGGGAAGATCCTCCTCCCGCACCCAGATGCCGAGCTGGACCTTGCGGCCTGTCATAGTGGTGAAGCTGTCGGCATTGACCTTCAAATCGCCTGCCACCAGCGCGAAGAGATAGCAGGGCTTGGGGAAAGGATCATTCCATTGCGCCCAGTGCCGGCCCTCCGAAAGATCTCCGCTTTCCACCGGATCGCCATTGGCCAGCAGGACCGGAAAGGCCGTCCGGTCCGCTTCCATGCGAACGCGGTATTTGCTCAAGATATCCGGCCGGTCGGGGAAGAAGGTGATGCGGCGGAACCCTTCTGCCTCGCACTGGGTACAGAGCAGCCCTCCGCTCGCGTAAAGGCCCATGAGCTGGGTGTTGGTTTGCGGGCAGATCTCGACCAGCGTTTCGATCTCATGCGTGTCGCCCGGCAGCTCAAGCACCAGCGCGCCAGCCTGCAGCGTCCATCCATTCTGATCGCGCTCCACGCCATCGACCTTGACCGACAACGGCACCAGGCCATCGCCGTCCAGCCGCAGCGGGCGGCCATGTTTGCCATTGCGGGTCACGTTAAGCACCGCCCGCACGCGCGTGACTGCAGCGTCCAGGATGAAGTCCAGCGCGATGTGAGGCACAAGCCAATCGGGCGGGCGATAATCCTCGCGGCGAATAACAGGGGGATTCGGGGCTTGCGTGTTCTGGATGTCGGCCATTATTTTTTCCTACTTTGCCGCGCGCTCGCGCACAATAACTTGGGAGGGTCTTTCGATCCCAAGGCAAGAAATATAGGGCCAGACAACAATGCTGCACATGATGATATTCGGTCTAGGTTATAGCAGCAGCAGGCTGGCGGAGCGGCTGCGGGACCTTGGCTGGCGCGTGAGCGGGACAAGACGTGCGGCTGATGGAAATGCCGTGGCTTTCGAAGATCGCGAAGCGGTGCACAACCTGATCGCGGGCGCCACCCATATCCTCTCCTCTGTGCCGCCCGGTGAGGACGGCGATCCTGTGCTCCTTCAATATGGCGATGCCATTGCGCGTGCCCCGGCGATCTGGACCGGCTATCTTTCATCCACTGGGGTCTATGGCGATAGTGCAGGCGCCTGGGTCGATGAAAGCGCGCCCATCGGCCTCGGAAGGCGCAGCGCCCGGACGGACGCCGACTTGGCCTGGCAAGCGTTGCGCCGCGACATGCGCGTCTTTCGCTTGCCCGGCATATATGGGCCGGGGCGCAATGTGCTTGACCGGATCAGAGAAGGCAAGGCGCACAGGATCGGCATTCCGGGTCAGGTCTTCAGCCGGGTGCATGTGGAGGATATCGTCTCGGGGGTTCTGGCCGGATTGCAGGGACCGCCCGGCGTCTACAATCTGGCGGATGACCTGCCCGCCAGCCAGAATACCGTGGTCGAGCATGGATGCCGCCTACTGAACGTCTCATTTCCGCCACTGATGACGCTCGAAGAGGCAAATCTGTCAGTGCAAGCGCGCGCCTTTTATTCCGAGAACCGCCGGGTGGCGAATGGAAAGGCGAAACGGCTGCTTGGCTGGACACCCCGATACCGCACCTTCAAGGAAGGGCTCGCCAGCCTGTTCTGACGCCTTCAGGATCTTGCCTTTGCCCGCAGCGCAATGATCATTCCCAGAAGGGCCAGCACCGCCCCTGCCGCCGGAAGCGCGGACCAGCTATACCCCTCGAACGCTGTCGACAGCAGCATGGCGAGCACCGGGACCAGGACATTGACATAGGCAGCCCGGCCCGCGCCGATCACCTGAATGAGGCGGAAATAGAGCGGGAAGGTCGCAACGCTGCCGGCCAAAGCAAGATAAAGCAGCCCGATCCAATAGCCCGGCCGGCCGTCGGCCACCGGCGGCCCGTCCACGATCAGCGCGACCGCCGCGTCCATGCCCGCCCCGATCAGCATCGACCAGGCGAGCAGCGTTATCATCGGCAGCCGCCGCGCCACATGAGCGCCCTGCATCACATTCGATATGGAAGCAGCGAGGATGCCGATGAATGAATAGCCAATGCCAAGCAGCACCATATCCGGCGACACGCGCGAAGCGCGATATTCATGCAGCAGGAGCAAGGCAACGCCCGCAAGGGCTATGGCCGAACCGATCAGGAAGGACCTGCTCAACCGCTCCCCAAAGAAGTGAAGCGCGAGCAGGCTGTTGGGGATGATGAGCAGCGCGTATAGCAGCGCGACGATGCCCGATGTCAGGAACTCTTCCGCCAGATAGACGAAATAATAGTTGAGCATGAACTGCGTCAACCCCAGCCAAAAGGCGAAAATCAGCCCTTCGCGATCCAGCTTCAGAGGAAGGCTCCGCATATGGGCGAGGAGGAACATTCCAGCGGCAGCAATGAAGAAGCGATATGCGACGGACCAGGCCGCAGGGACCACACCCAATTGGTCGCGGATCGCAAACCAGGTCGACCCCCAGATCAGCGTTACGATCGCAAATGGGATGGCGACGCCGCTGGCCAGCGTTCGCTCCGTCCTCATAAGGCGGCGATAGCATCAGCCAGCGGCTGAACATCCTCCGCCCGATGGTGCCAGCTCGTCACCATCCGCACCGCGCCGTCGCCCCAGTCATAGAAATCGAAACCGCCGGCCCGCAGTCGTGCGGCTTCATCGCTGGAAACGCGGATGAAGACCTCATTGGCCTGCACCGGGTAAAGGCAGCGCGAACCCGCCGCCGTGCCAAGAAGCGCCGCCGCGGCATTGGCCGACCGCGCATTGGCGAGCCAAAGGCCGTCTTTCAGCATCGCCAATATCTGCGCCGCCAGATAACGCCCCTTGGAGAGAAGATGCCCGCCGCGCTTGCGGCGATATGCCGTCTCTGCGGCAAGTTCCGGCCGGAAAAAGACCAGCGCTTCGCCGATCATTCCGCCATTCTTGACAAAGCCAAAGCTCAGCACGTCCACTCCGGCCCGCCAAGTCACATCCGCCGGATCACCGTCGAGATAAGCGACGGCGTTGGCAAAGCGCGCGCCGTCCATGTGGAAGCCGAGACCCCGCTCGCGGCAAAGCTCGCCTAGCGCCGCAATTTCATCGGGCGTGTAGACCAGTCCATATTCATTGGCATTGGTGATCGAAAGCGCGCTCGGCCGCACCTGATGCACGTCATCGCGGACGGTAGCCAGCACTTTGCGCGCCGCTTCCGGCGTCAGCTTCGCGCCCTCGCCGGGGCAGGTCAGCAGCTTTGCTCCATGCGTATAGAATTCAGGGGCGCCGCATTCATCCTCCTGGATATGCGCTTGCTGGTGACACAATATGGCCCCATGCGGCGGGCACAGCGCGGCAAGGCCAAGTGCATTGGCGGCTGTGCCCGTAGAGACCCACAGGACCCGAACCTCAATCCCGAACAGCGTCGAAAAGGCGCCGTCCAGTTCCTTGCTGGAGCGGTCGCTATCATAGGGCCGGTCCTGCCGGTTGGCGCTTGCGATCGCCTCCATCACTTGAGGGCAAGCAGGCGCGGCATTGTCCGAGAAGAACTGCATGGATGGATTTGCGGCCGGAAAGCACTTGGCGTCAATGACTTAAATTCTCCTGTGGTTTGGAATGGACCGTTCGAAACGAAATGCTAGTAATGCAGCATGGTCCCACATGATCCCGCCGCGCCGGTCGCGCGATACAGCATTGCCGCCATCATTCTTCACTGGCTGATCGCCGCGATTATCGTCTTTCAGCTAGCGGTCGGTTTTGGCCTTGAGGATCTGGGAGCCAAGGCTTTCGCGCAATATCAGCTCCACAAATCCGTCGGCATTCTGATCCTTCTCCTGACGCTGCTCCGGCTGGGGATCAGATTTGCTCTGCCCCGGCCGCAGCCGGTGGAGAAGGGCCTGCCCGGCACCTTGGCAGCGGCGGTGCATGTGGGGCTCTATGCCTTCATGCTTGGTGCGCCGCTTACCGGCTGGATGCTGGTCTCGACGGCGAAGATCAAGGTCCCGACGCTGTTGTTCGGTGTCGTGCCCCTGTCCCACCTGCCCTTGCCCGATGCTTTCGGGCCGATCTCATCGGGCGCGCATGAGGTGATGGCGGTTTTGGGGATCGCGCTCATCGTCCTGCATGTGCTGGGCGCTCTCAGGCATCATTGGCTGCTGCGCGACAGGCTGATTTATCGTATGACGCCCGCGGCTTCCTGGCTGGTAACGGTGCTGCTGGTGGCACTGCTCCCGCTGGGCTGGGTGGCCGGCCGCGCTATGCTGGCGCCCTCCCCTTCCACCGCACCGCTGCCGAAGGAAGTTGCGGCCATGCCCGCTCCGGTTCCTCAGGAAAACAGCCTCGCGGCGGCGCAGCCCCTGGGGAATGAAGTGGCTGCAGCGGATGTCGAACAGAAGGTTGAGGAACAATCGGAAGACGCTAGCGGTCCGCCGCCTGCATGGACAATTCAGCCCGGCGGCCGGCTGGAGTTCACCGCAACCTATGGCTCCGACAGCTACAGGGGCAGCTTTGCGGACTGGTCGGGCGACATTGTGATGGACCCGGAGAAACCCGAAACCGCCACCATCAAGATTGATGTGGATATGAGCAGCGTCACCATGTCCGACGCCACTCAGAACACCATGGTGAAGGGCGACGACTTTTTTTCTGCCGCTCAGTTCGCAAAGGCGGTGTTCCGGTCAGACAATGTGCGCAAGACCGGGACGTCCACTTACCAGGCGGAAGGGACGCTCAGTCTTAAAAGCGTTTCAGCGGCACAGACGCTTCGATTCGCGCTGTCAGGCAGCGGAGAGCGCCGGAAAGTCACAGGCTCAGCCGAAGTCGATCGCCTCCGCCACAATATCGGAACGGGGCCTACTGCTCAGGGAATCTCACCGGCTGTAACTGTCAATTTTTCCTTCGACGCCACAGCTAATCCCGCCAGAAATGGCAGGAAAAAATGAATCTATTTTTTATGCTTTCCTTAAAATTCAGAACAATATCACCAAAAGAAGCAATATCAGCAAAGCCGTTCCAATACCGATATACATGATCCACTCCTGACATTATTTCTAGTTTCAGAGAAACAACGTTTTTCGGTTAGGCATGTTCCCTTTACGGTTTCTTCACTGGGCGTTCGCTATGAAAGGCATGCGTTTGACCGCTGAATCCGCCCATATGCGGATTCGGCGAATCGATGGATAGGCGTGCTGATCGCCTCACCAGGCGCTTGCACTGGCACAATCTTTATGGCTTTGGGTCAGCGACTCAAATTGTTGGACTTTTATGCTCGGATTCGCCGCTTTTGCTGTCAGCTTTATCACCATGTTCATTTTTTCCAGCGCCTCCCGCAATGCGCGGCATAGCCGTCCGCATTCGCCCAAGCTGCGGCTAGCCGGTTATTTTCTATGCGGCCTTCTGTTCGGCAGCGCCGTGCTGCTCACGATGGTCGCGGCGGTCGGTATCCTCCCGCAGGGCTGACACTTTCGCGACTTACCGCCGCCGCCATTTCCGGCGGACGCGCCTCCAGTCCTGAAGAACGAAGCTCATTCGCCTTCTTCCTGATCAGGACATCGCCGGTGCGCAACGCCAGCGCTACGATTGTCACCGTCGGATTGGCCCAACCTGATGTAGGAAAAAGCGAACTTCCCGCGACATAGAGATTGTCGATGCCATGGACGCGGCCTTGGCCATCTGTCACGCCTTTACGCGGATCGCTCGCCATCCGGGTTGTGCCCATATGATGATAGCCGCCGATCGGATGGGCGCTGATCAACGGATCGGTGACCCAATTGCGGTCAGGATGCGAAAGCCATTCCGCTGGTTCAACCCTGCCCAGACCAAGCCGGGCAGTCTCTCTTCCAAAAGCCGCCACCAAGCCCGCGACGCTTTCCACGTCCAATGCGCTTGTCCGCCAATCAAGCATTGCCCGGGGCATGCCCAGGGCGTCGCATTCCCGCGAAAGCGTGACGCGGCTGTCAGGATTGGGCGCTTGCTCCGCCCGGACCACCAGCGCAAGGTCGAGACGCCCCAGCCGGTTGAGAGCCCAGGGCCTTAGTGGATCGCTGCGCCGCTGTAGCCAGCCGACCGCCTGTTTCGTGCTTTTCCACAGCGTACGTCCGAAACGATCAGGCGCCCAACTATGCTTGGCGTGAAGATAGGCGCGCATGGCCCAGGCTTCCTTGCCATCAATGGGGCGGCGGGGGGCTATCGTCAGCGAGGTGTTCAGCAGCCCTTCCCGCTGCTGAAGCGCAGGAGCAGCCGCGATCAGTGGAGCGATGGTGCATCTGCCAAGACGCCGCTTGGCGAAGGCGGCGAGCAACGACCAGGCCTGTCCGTCAGCAACGCGCCCGCCCCGGGCATGGGGATGCTCCATGAAGAAGCGGCCGACCAGATCCTGATCATTGCCCAAGCCATTTTTCATCACGGAACGCGAGGCAAGCAGGAGCCGGGGATTTTCGATCCCGCCCGCCGCAAGAACATAATTGCTGGCAAAGGCCTGTAGCTGGCGACCGCCAGGATTGGCGACGTCCAGCCTTTCAATAGCCAGCCCCGATGGTTCGGCGACAATCTCCCGGACCGTGGCATGGGTCAGGACGGTGCAGCGGGGATGCTGGAAAATGTCCTGGCAGCGATCGAAACGGAAACGATCGAATTGACCGTCAAAGATCCATAGCGGCGTGCGCAGTTCCTCCTCGGAAAAGCGCGGCAGAGGAATCCCGGCCGCCTGCACCCTTCGGCCGTCCGGCATAGCCGCAGGCAATCCAAACAGCTCGCCCGCCTCATCATAATATTGGCGGAGCTCTTCATAGGAAATAGGCCAGCCGGAATGAGGCACCCAGGGCCGCGGCTGCAGATCTATGGGGTCGAGAAAGGCGCACCTGCCTCCCCAGATGGCGGTCGTGCCGCCGAACAGGCGCAATCGCGCATGATCGAGGGGATAATAGTCAAGACCGGCAATTTCGCCAGCGTTCAGGTCGGCTGAACTCTTTTCATAGTCAAGTCCGCCGCTTTCCAGAAGCAAGACACTAAGACCGCCGGCCAGAAGCCGTCGAGCCATGCTGATCCCAGCCGCACCCGCGCCGATAATGGCCACATCCGCGTGGATCTGCTCGGGTCCGCCATTCTCAAGGTCAATATGCATGCGGATCTCAGCCGGTAGAACGAAGGAACAAGCACTCGGGGAACGCCGCACTTCTGTTCAGTAGGAATATTTGCCGAAAGGGCGGGAACGAATTTCGTAACGGCATGAACCACCTATGGGGGAAGGGATTCAACCAATCCAGTACTGATTTTTTCTTTTTTTCTTCATTGCGCTTGTTTCGCCCGGCCTGCGGCAAATACGCCACAGGCTTGACCCTGATCACGGATCTCGATGGAGCGATGTTATGAAAAAATGGTGCTGCCGGTGAGGATTGAACTCACGACCTCAGCCTTACCAAGGATGCGCTCTACCACTGAGCTACGGCAGCATGACCATTTTGACCGCCCGAGTCCTGTGGAAGGCGGCGGTGGAGCGGGCCTATGGCCACAGCGGGCCGGGCTTGTCAAGGCGGCTTGCCCAAAAGCGGAGAAAATCGCTATTTGACCGGCCATGAGCAAGAATGACGAGGAACGGGAAAAACGGCTGGCGGAGGCGCTGCGGGAGAATCTGCGGCGCCGGAAGGCGCAGACGCGCGAGGAAAAGAAGGACGGAGGGAAGGAAGGCGAGGAGCATCAGTGACTTGCGCCTCTGCAAGGAAGGCAGGAGCGCGTAACGCATTGGCTCGGCGGCTGCTTTTCCCCTAATTTGACTTGGGTTTTGCCATTGCCTTGCCTATAGACTTTTCATGACCGACGAACCGCAAAAGAACAGCTATGGCGCCGACAGCATCAAGGTCCTCAAGGGGCTGGATGCGGTCCGCAAACGTCCCGGAATGTATATTGGCGACACCGACGATGGATCGGGTCTCCACCATATGGTGTTCGAAGTTTCGGACAACGCCATCGACGAGGCACTGGCGGGTCATTGCGACCGCATCGAGATCACGCTCAATCCGGACGGTTCGGTCAGCGTAACGGATAATGGCCGCGGCATTCCCACCGACATTCACAAGGAAGAGGGCGTGTCGGCGGCTGAGGTCATCATGACGCAGCTTCACGCCGGGGGCAAATTCGAGAACACCTCGGACGATAATGCCTACAAGGTTTCCGGCGGCCTGCATGGTGTCGGGGTATCGGTCGTCAATGCCCTGTCGGAATGGCTGGACCTCACCATCTGGCGCGACGGCAAGGAGCATTTCATGCGCTTCCGCCATGGCGATGCCGAAGCGCCGCTCAAGGTGACCGGAGACACGGACCGGAAGGGAACGCGCGTTACCTTCCTGCCCTCGCCTGCCACCTTCAAGATCACCGAATTTGATTTCGAGAAGCTGGAGCACCGCTATCGCGAGCTGGCTTTCCTCAATTCGGGCGTACGCCTGTTCCTCACCGACGCCCGCCACGAGGAACACAAGACGGTTGAGCTATATTATGAGGGTGGGATCGCGGCCTTCGTGAAATGGCTCGACCGCAACAAGCAGCCGCTGATGCCTGACCCAATCGCCATCACCGGCCAGCGCGATGACATCGGCATCGACGTCGCGCTGGAATGGAATGACAGCTATTATGAAAATGTCCTCTGCTTCACCAATAATATCCCGCAGCGGGACGGAGGCACGCACCTTGCCGCTTTCCGCGCGGCGCTGACCCGCACGCTCAACAATTATGCCGATAAGTCAGGCCAGCTTAAAAAGGAAAAAGTGTCGCTCACCGGCGATGACATGCGGGAGGGACTTACCGCCATCGTCTCGGTGAAGCTGCCCGATCCGAAGTTCAGCAGCCAGACCAAGGACAAGCTCGTGTCATCGGAGGTCCGGCAGCCGCTGGAAAGCCTGATGGCGGACAAGATGGCTGAATGGCTGGAGGAAAATCCCGCCCATGCCAAGACGATCGTCCAGAAGATCATCGATGCCGCCGCGGCCCGCGAAGCCGCACGCAAAGCCCGCGAACTCACCCGCCGCAAGGGCGTGATGGACATCGCCTCGCTGCCCGGCAAGCTCGCCGACTGCCAGGAACGGGACCCCGCCAAGTCCGAACTGTTCCTGGTGGAGGGTGATTCGGCCGGCGGCTCCGCCAAGCAGGGCCGTGATCGGCATTATCAAGCGATCCTGCCATTGAAGGGCAAGATATTGAATGTCGAACGCGCGCGCTTTGACCGGATGCTGTCCTCAAAGGAAATCGGCACGCTCATCCAGGCGATGGGCACCGGCATCCGGGATGATTTCAACATCGGGAAGCTGCGTTACCACAAGATCGTGATCATGACGGACGCCGACGTCGATGGCGCGCATATCCGAACCTTGCTGCTCACCTTCTTTTACCGGCAGATGCCGCAGATCATAGAGAATGGGCATCTCTTCATCGCCCAGCCGCCTCTTTACAAGGCAGCGCGCGGCCGGTCGGAGGTTTATCTCAAGGATGAGGCAGCGCTCGATCAATATCTCGTCGACAATGGCATAGAGGCCATGCGGCTCGACACCGCCCAGGGATCGCGCTCGGGAGAGGATCTGCGCAGCCTGGTCGAACATGCACGGCGCATGCGCACGCTCATGCGCTATGTGCCCCGCCGCTATGACCCCGCGATCATAGAGGCGCTGGCGCTTGGCGGGGCGCTCGCGCCCGAGTTGGATCGCACCGCCCGCAACGAAAAGCTGAAGGCCGCCGTGCATTGGATGGAAACCAATGATGAGGAGGGCACGTGGACCGGCCGCATGTCCGAAGAAGGGGGCTTCCATTTCGAGCGGCTGTGGCGCGGCGTCACGGATCATCACATGATCGAAGCCACTTTCCTTGGAAGCGCGGAGGCTCGCAAGCTTCATGCACTGGCGATCGAACAAGCCGAAAGTTACGAGACGGCGAGCCGCCTGGTAGCTGCAAAAACCGCCGCCGTACAGCAGGCCTCCGACGAAGAGGGCGAAGAGGAAACGCCAACAGTGGTATCGAAGGGCATCACTGTCACCCGTCCTTCGCAACTGCTGGATGCGATCCTGCAGGCTGGCCGGAAGGGCCTGTCCATTCAGCGCTACAAGGGTCTAGGCGAAATGAACGCGGAACAGTTGTGGGAAACGACTCTGGACCCGTCCAATCGCTCCATGCTTCGCGTGGAAATCGATCAGGCCGATGTTGCGGACGAGATCTTCACTCGCCTGATGGGCGATGTCGTGGAACCGCGCCGCGAGTTCATTCAGGACAATGCTCTCAGCGTCGCCAATCTGGACGTCTAGAGACTGTTTCATTCAGATTGATCGATTTCCGTTCGTCCCGAGCCCCTCGACTGCCTGCAAGGCATAAACTTCAGCTTTCGCTGAAGTCGAGAGACGCCTGCGCGAGGTGTCTCAAGGGCAGGTCCTACGTGGCACTGCTCGGCGACCTACTGGAAGAGGAAATGGGCTCGTCGCTTCCCGAGGCGGCGCGCACGATGTTCCGGGTCATGCTTGGCATGCTCGAGGAGTGCGGGCGCTTGTCTGGTCGGGTATCGTCCAGGGCCTTTCCGTGCCGCCTCTCCTGCTGATCATGATGCTGCTGACCAATAGCCGGAAGGTGGTGGGAGCCCGCACCAATGGCCGCTGGACCAACTTCCTGGGCTGGACCACGACGCTCATCACCTTTCTGTGCGCCGTTGCGCTGGTTGCAAGCTGGATTTCATGATGCGCCGAATGACGGGATTAAAGGTCCGGGCTCATCCGTTTGTCATCTGACACTCGGGTGGGAGCGGAGACATGGCGGAACTGGACTATTTATATCAGCGCTATCGGAAGGAACTGGAATGCGTTGAACAGGCGCAATGCCCCCATGCGCGACGGGTGCATCGGGAACTGGCGCGGCTTTACGCCATTCGTATAGACGTGCAGAACCACATGATCTCCCGCACCATGACATCGATCGGTCGTTCGGCAGGATAGCAACAATTGCTGCTGGACCGGGCGGGTTGTGGCATGAAGGATCAAGTGAGCAGCCGCGATGCCGTTCGGGAGAGGATCATGATCGACCGCAGAAGCTTTATCGGGGCAAGTGCGGCCATGGCTGCCTTACCAGCCTGGGGTGCGGCACCAAGGCATCGCGGGAACGGCGCATTTCCAAAGGGCTTCCTCTGGGGCGCGTCAACCGCCGGGCACCAGATCGAGGGCAATAATGTCGGCAGCGACAGCTGGTTTCTCGAACATCTGAAACCAACCGCCTATGAAGAGCCGTCGGGTGACGCGGCGAACAGCTTTCACCTTTGGCCGCTGGACATGGATATCGCCAAGAACATGGGCCTCAATGCCTATCGCTTCTCCCTCGAATGGCCGCGCATAGAGCCCGAGCCGGGCCTTTTTTCAATCGCGATGCTCGATCACTACAAGCGCATGATCGAGGGATGCCGCGCTCGCGGACTGACCCCGATCGTCACCTTCAACCATTTCACGGCGCCTCGCTGGTTTTCGGCCAAGGGAGGGTGGACCAACGGCGAAGCCCCCCAGCTCTTCGCCCGCTTCTGCGACCGCGCGGCAAGGCATCTTGCAAATGGCATCGGTTATGCGCTGACGCTCAACGAGCCCAATATCCTGCGCGTCCTGAAAAGCCTGGAACTGCCGCCCCATATTTTCGAGGGTCAGCGCGCCATGCTCGCAGAAGCCGCGCGCCGGTCGCTTACGCCCAAGTTCGTGGCGATGAATGTGGCCAATATGGAAGATGTCGATGCGATGCAGGCGCTGCTGATCGCTGGGCACAAGGCTGGCCGCGCGGCCATCAAGGCGGCGCGAGGCGATCTGCCGGTCGGCGTTTCGCTCGCCATGTTCGACGATCAGGCGGCAGGCCCCAACAGCCAACTCGAGGCCAAACGCGCGGAAATGTACGGCGACTGGCTGCATGCCGCGCGCGGGGACGACTTCATGGGGGTCCAGAACTATGAACGGATGGTCTGGACCGAAAAAGGCCGCTTGCCGGCGCCACCCGGGGCCAAGGTCAACTATCTCGACAATGAGGTTTATCCACCCTCGTTGGAAGGAGCCGTTCGCTACGCATATTCACAGGCGAAACTGCCCATTCTAGTGACGGAGCATGGCGTTGGCACAACCGACGACCGCATCCGCGCCGAACTCATTCCAGCCGCTCTGAACGGTCTGAAAAAAGCGATGGACGAGGGCGTTCGGGTTGCGGGCTATTGCCATTGGTCGCTGATCGACAATTTCGAGTGGATCTTTGGCTATCGCGTAAAATTCGGATTGCACAGCTTCGATCCGGTCACCTTCAAACGCGTCCCCAAGCCCAGCGCCGCCGTCTATGCGGCCATTGCGAGACGCAATTCACTTTGAGCGGTTGGCGATCCCCGTCAGGCTATGAAGCTGTAGAAGGCCGTGAAGAAGGCGGAGAAGCTGAGTGCAAAGAGCTTCCAGTCCTGGTCGTCGGACGTGCGCTTGTCCTTCTTGCCCACCAAAAACAACGTGGGGGGCAGCGAGCGCCGGAAGGGGTGCCGGGCGGATTCGGTGGTAAGAACGAGTCGCCGTTTCATGACGACTTGTTAACGGATTTTTAACTTTTGCCGCTAGTCCAAATGATGGTTAATCCATGCCCTGTTCCGGAGCGGGACAGGGGCGCTTCACCCGAAGCCGCCACCGCCCGGCGTATGGATCTCGAACTGATCGCCTGCCGCCATGGTGACGGATGCGAGAGGACCGACATCCTCCACATCCCCTTTGGCGCGGATCACGAGATTGCGCCCCGGCTTTGCGTCCTCTCCCCCTTTGAGGCCCTTCGGAGCGATCCTGCGCCGGTTGGAGAGGATGCCGGCTGCCATGGGCTCAAGGAAACGGATGCGCCGCACAACGCCATCGCCGCCGCAATGCCGGCCTTTGCCTCCTGATCCTTTACGGATCGAAAATTCCTCCAGCAGAACCGGGAAACGGCTTTCCAATATTTCCGGATCGGTGAGGCGGCTGTTGGTCATATGGGTCTGCACCGCCGAAGTGCCGTCATGATCCGGGCCAGCGCCTGAACCGCCCGCAATGGTTTCATAATATTGATAGCGTTCATTGCCAAAGGTAAAATTGTTCATCGTCCCTTGCGATGGGGCGAGCGCGCCCATAGCGGCGAACAGGGCATCGGTAACCACTTGGCTGGTTTCGACATTGCCCGCCACGACCGCTGCAGGCGGCAAGGGATTGAGCATCGATCCTTCCGGCACGATCAGTTCCACAGGGCGCAAGCAGCCGTCGTTCATCGGAATGGGATCGTCGATGAGGGTGCGGATGACATAAAGCGCAGCCGCGCGCGTAATGGAGCGAGGCGCATTGAAATTGCCCGGAAGCTGCGGGCTGCTGCCGGTGAAATCGATCCGGGCCGAACGCCGCCTGCGGTCGATGCGAACGGCAACGGCCACCTCGGCCCCATTGTCCATGGCATAGCGGAACTGCCCATCCTCCAGCCGAAGCAGAAGCCGCCGGACTGCTTCCTCTGAATGGTCAAGGACATGGTCCATATAGGCAAGGACCACCTCAGCCCCATATTCGCGGGCGATCCGCCCCAGCTCCGCCGCGCCACGGGTGCAGGCGGCGAGCTGTGCCTTCAGGTCCGAAATATTCCGGTCGGGATTGCGTGCCGGCCAGGGGACGCTAGCGAGCAGGGCGCGTATTTCGCTTTCCCGGAAACTGCCCGCATCGACCAGCAGCATATTGTCGACAAGGATGCCTTCCTCGTCGATGGTCCGGCTGTCGGCGGGCATGGAGCCGGGCGTCTTGCCGCCAATATCGGCATGATGGCCACGCGCCGCAACGAAGCAGTCGGGCTGCTCCCCTTCTGCAAGGAAAACCGGCACCACGACCGTTATGTCTGGCAGGTGCGTGCCACCGGCATAGGGCGCGTTCAGCACATAGGCATCGCCCCGCTTAAAACCACGGCCATCGCGGGGAGAACCATCGGCACCCAAGCCGCGTGTTGCGATGATGGTCCGGATGCTGTCGCCCATTGAGCCCAGATGCACGGGGATATGGGGCGCATTGGCGATCAATGCGCCTTCGCCATCGAACAGGGCGCAGGAAAAATCGAGCCGTTCCTTGATGTTGACGGAGCTTGCCGTATTCTGAAGGGCAACACCCATTTCCTCGGCGATTGCCATGAAGAGATTGTTGAAAATCTCCAGCCGCACGGGATCGGCCTGCGTTCCCGCTGCCTGTTGCAAGGGCCGGGGCACGGCTCTGGTAAGGACAAGATTGCCCGCACTATCCACCTCCGCCTGCCAGCCCTGTTCGACCACCGTTGTTGCCGTGGGGTCGATGATGAGCGCCGGGCCGCTCAGCCGCGCGCCCGCCGCCATTGCGGCCCGGTCATAAATGGCCATTGGCCCGGCTTGCAGCAACTGCCTCTCGCCTCGGCCCACCGGCAGAGGCCCACTATCCTCGCCGGCCCGGCCCACCGCCTCCACTATCAGCGTCTCAACGACGAGCGGCGTATCGGGCAGGATGAAGCCAAAGCGCGCCCTATGCTGCGCCTCGAACTCGGCCTTCATTGTCTCGGGCCCGGCCACCTCTGTCTCCAGCGCGGTATCGCTCCCGTCATAACGAAGCGCGCAGCGGCGAAAGATTTCGATCCCGCTGGTCTGCACATGCTGCGCTTCGATGGCGGCCTTTGCTTCGGCAGCCAGCGCGTCCAGTTCCGCTTGGATCTCGACGCCAAGGGGCTCGGCGAGCGTGCGTTGCCTCAGCTCCCGCAAGTCGGCGAGGCCCATGCCATAAGCCGACAGCACCCCGGCGAGCGGGTGGATCATCACCTGTTCCATGCCCAGCGCATCCGCCACCAGGCAGGCATGCTGGCCGCCCGCCCCGCCAAAGCAGGCGAGCGTATAGCGGCTGACATCATGCCCGCGCGCCACCGAGATTTTCTTGATGGCATTGGCCATGTTTTCAACGGCAATGCTGAGGAACCCCTGCGCAATCTCCTGCGGCGACATGCGCTCGCCGCTCGCCTGCTCGATCTCGTCGGACAGCGCCGACAGCTTTGCTGTCACGACCCCTGCATCGATCGGCTGATCCCCGCCGGGCCCGAACAGTTTGGGAAAATATTCGGGCCTGATCTTGCCCAGCGCGACATTGCAATCAGTGATGGTCAGCGGACCACCGCGCCGGTAGCAGGCGGGCCCAGGCACGGCTCCGGCGGAATCGGGCCCCACCCGGAAGCGGCCGCCATCATAATGGCAGATCGACCCGCCGCCCGCCGCGACGGTATGAATCTGCAGCATGGGAGCCCTGATCCGCACCCCCGCCACCACGGCTTCATCGGTCCGCTCATAGCGCCCGGCATAATGGGATACGTCCGTCGAGGTGCCGCCCATGTCGAAGCCGATGATCCGGTCGAAACCGGCCGCCGCGGCGGTCCGTACCATGCCCACGATGCCGCCCGCCGGTCCCGAAAGGATGGCATCCTTGCCCCGGAACCGTCTGGCGCCGACCAGACCGCCATTGCTCTGCATGAAGAGAAGCTGCGTGTCCTCCCCAAGCGCCGCCACCACCCGATCGACATAGCGGCGAAGCACGGGCGAAAGATAGGCGTCGGCCACCGTGGTGTCGCCACGGCCAACGAGCTTGACGAGCGACGCAACTTCATGGCTGACCGATATCTGCGTGAAGCCGGTATCCCGCGCAAGCTGCGCCAGGCGCGCTTCATGCGCGGTCCAGCGCCAGCCATGCATCAGCACGATGGCAAGGGCGCGAAAGCCCTTGTCGAAAGCGGCCTGCAACTGCATGCGGGCCTTGGCCTCATTGAGCGGCTGCAGCACCTCCCCTGCCGCGCCGGTCCGCTCCTCGACCTCGATCACTTCCTCATGAAGCAAGGACGGCAGGATGATGTGCCGGGCAAAGATGTCGGGCCGCGCCTGATAGCCGATCCGCAATGCGTCGCCGAACCCCCGCGTGGTGACAAGCGCCACCCGTTCCCCCTTGCGCTCCAGAAGGGCGTTGGTCGCGACGGTGGTTCCCATCCGCACCGCGCCCAACGTCCCGCCATGGCCGGCGAGCAGGCGCTCAATACCAGCGACGGCGGCATCGGCATAATGTTCCGGATTGTCGGAGAGCAGCTTTGTGACGTGCAGCCCCCCATCGGGCGCGCGGCCGACTATGTCGGTGAAGGTGCCGCCCCGGTCGATCGAAAATGTCCAATTGCCACTCATGCGGCTGTCCAATCATCTGGCCGGGGCGAAGGCAGGCCGCGGCCTTCCTCAATCCGCCACGTCAATCTCATAGAGGTGCCGCCAGTTCTTGCCCGTCACGAACAGGCGGTCCTGCTCGCTATCATAGGCAATGCCATTCAGCACGGAGTCCGTGTCTTCCTGTCCCTGTGCCTCGACGAGCGCCGAAAGGTCGATCCAGCCCTTCACCTCTCCCGTTGCAGGATCGATGCGGACGATGCGGGGCGTCAGCCAGACATTCGCCCAGATTTCTCCCTTCACATATTCCAATTCATTGAGGCGGCTCACCGCCCTACCCTGATCGACCACCCTGATGCGCCCCACTTCCCGGAAGTCTGCCGGATCGATCAGCCGCAACTCGGGCGTTCCGTCGCTCATGATGATGTGCTTGCCATCTTGTGTCATCCCCCAGCCTTCGCCCCGGTAGCGAAAGGAAGATTTGGGACGGAAATCGCGCAGGCCCCAGCGAAAACCAAGGCCATGCTGCCACGTGATGCTAAAAATCTCGCCCTTCCAGGGGACGATGCCCTCGCCAAAATATTGCGGCGGGAGGGAGACGCGGCGCAGGATCTTGCCGTCCTCCAGCCGCACCTCCCTTATCTCGGATTGCCCTTCCTTGCCCGTGCTCTCATAGAGCGACCCGCCAAGATAAAAGAGCCCCTCGGTATAGGCGGCGCTGTCATGGGGATAGCTGGCAACGATCCGATACTGCTGCGCGGAAGCAGGTGCGGCAAGGATCAGCAGGAGGAAGGGCAGCAGGAAACGCATCGGGTTTCAGCCCTCAGCCTGCTCGGCGGCGACAGCATCGGCGAGCCAGCCGGGCAATGCTAGACCGCCTAAATCCTCCACGCGCCGAAGCTCTATGGAAAGGCCAAGCTGCGGGATCGCAAGCCGTTGACGCTTCCCATCCGCTTGCTCGAGCGGCAGCACCACCAGCCTGCGGTTCACCTTGGCACGGTAATGCATGCGGGCGGTATTTTCCTGCCCGACATAGCATCCCTTACGGAAATCAACGCCGTTCAACTCCCTGGCGTTCGCCTCAAGCCATAGGGTCTGGTCCGATCCGAGCTCGGCAACGCCCTCGGTTACCCCCAGGGACAAGCGATGGGCGCGCCAGGCAGCGGCGTGGCCAGCTCCAGCGCTGTCCGCAGGAGCCAGCCAGCGACGGCCCAATTCCTGCAGCCGGGGATCGGCGGGCCGATCCTTCGCTTCCGGGGACCAGTGCACCGCCAGGCTTTCGTCCCGCGCAATGCCGATCTTGCGCCGCAGCTTGTACAGCGACAATCGCCGCGCAAGCATGTCCGCCTGATCCTTCTCGCAATCGATCAGCACATCCTCGCCATCGGCCCACAGAAGAAAATCGAACAGCGCCTTCCCCTGCGGCGTCAGCAGCCCGCTCCAGCGCGGCTCCCCCCCCTTCAGCGTCAATACATCCTGGGTGATGAGCCCCTGCAGGAAAGGCCGAACCTCCTCTCCTGAAAGGCGGAGGAGGGCGCGGTCGATTAGGGTGGTTTCGGACATGGCAAACAGTTAAGGGGTGGCGCAGCAATTTCCAACCCGCCAATGTCCCGTGACTGGAGACATATGCACTGCTTGCCGTCCCCTCTTCGCTCGGGACGAACGGAGAATTGATGATGACCCAGACGTTCGACCTCATCCTCAAGAACGGCATCGTGCACACGCCCGGCGGCCCGGCCGAAATCAGCATCGGAGTGCGCAATGGCAAGATCGCGGCCCTTGGGTCCGCGCTTGGCGATGCGGGCGACATCATCGACTGCACCGGCCTCGACATCCTGCCCGGCGTCATCGACAGCCAGGTGCATTTCCGCGAGCCTGGACTGGAGCATAAGGAAGACCTTGAATCGGGCAGCCGCGCCGCAGTGCTGGGGGGCGTCACGGCCGTTTTCGAAATGCCCAACACCAGCCCCAATACCGACAGCGCCGGCCGGCTCGAGGACAAGGTGAAGCGGGGCCACCATCGCATGTGGTGCGACCATGCCTTTTATGTGGGCGCGACGACCGCCAATGCTTCGGAACTTGCGGAGCTTGAACGGCTGCCGGGGGCTGCGGGCGTCAAGATCTTCATGGGCGCATCGACCGGGAGCCTGCTGGTCGCGGAGGATGGGGCTTTGGCAGCGGTCCTTGCATCTGGCAAGCGGCGGGTCGCCGTTCATGCCGAGGATGAAGGCCGGATGAATACCCGCAAGGATTTGAGGATCGAAGGCGATCCTTCCTCCCATCCCGTCTGGCGCGACGATGAAAGCGCGATGCTCGCGACCCAGCGCATCCTGCGGCTCGCGCGTGCCGCCGGAAGGCGGATCCATATCCTGCATGTCACCACGCCCGACGAGCTTCAATTGATCGCGCAGCACAAGGATATTGCCACCTGCGAGGTAACGCCGCAGCATCTGACGCTCGCCGGGGAAGATGCCTATCCGCGCCTTGGCAGCCTCGCGCAGATGAATCCGCCCATCCGTTCGGCTGCGCATCGCGACGGTCTCTGGCACTGGCTCAACCAGGGGGTGCCCGATGTGATCGGTTCCGACCATGCGCCCCATACACGGGAAGAAAAGGCAAAGGCCTACCCTGCCTCCCCCAGCGGCATGCCAGGGGTCCAGACATTGCTTCCCCTCCTCCTTGACCATGTCGCAGCCGGCAGAACCAGCTTGCAGCGCGTCATCGAATTGACCAGCGCCGGTCCTCAGCGCGTCTTTGGCCTTGTGACCAAGGGTCGGATCGCGGCAGGCTATGACGCGGATTTCAGCGTTGTGGATTTGAAGCGGCGCTGGACTGTGACGGAGGACTGGCTTGCCTCACGCTGCGGCTGGTCGCCCTTTACCGGCATGGAACTTACCGGCAAGCCAGTGGGAACTTTCGTGCGGGGTCACCGGGTGATGTGGGAAGACCAGCTCGCCAACCAAGCAGTCGGTGAAGCAGTCCGGTTCGAAAGCGTCGCCTTCGGCTGAGGACAGCAAGGACTCCTCTTCTCCGTCATTCCCGCGAACGCGGAAATCCATCCTTTCGCGGGAATGACGGAGTTTGGAACCTACCGCCGTTCAGTCCAATATGTGCATCAACATCGGCTGGTCGAGCAGGCTTTCCGAGCCGCTCAGCCGCTCCAGCGTGTCGCTGATGCAGGCGAGTTCGCCGACATGCGTGACGATCGCAACCATGACGCCGCCATTGCTGCTTTCGCCGCGCTGGATCATGCTTTCGATCGAAACACCGGCATCGCGCGTCGCAGCCGCGATCTCTGCAAGGACGCCCGGCCGGTCCTCAACCTTGAAGCGCAGATAGACGCGGCCAGTCCGTTTCCCGGCATCAGCCTTCGCCATGCGGTCGAGCGAATTGACCGGCATGGCAAAGGCAGGGCCATATTCGCCACGCGCCACGTCGATAAGGTCTGCGACCACCGCTGACGCCGTCGGGCCGTCGCCCGCGCCCGCGCCCTGGAAGAACAGGCGGCCGACGAAATTGCCCTCGGCGACGACCGCGTTCAAGGATCCGTCCACATGGGCCAGCGGATGATTTGCCGGCACCAGCATGGGATGCACCTGCTGGAACAGCCCGTCGGCACCCGTTTCGGCCATGCCGACAAGGCGAATGCGAAAGCCGAGAGCCGCCGCTTCGGCGATATCGGCGGCGATGACATGGCGGATGCCGGTCACGTTGACATTGTCGAAATCGAGCGCCGTGCCGAAGGCCAGGCTCGCCAGGATGGAAAGCTTATGCGCTGCGTCTATCCCGTCAATGTCGAAGGTGGGATCGGCCTCGGCATAGCCAAGCTCCTGTGCGTCCTTCAGCACGTCGGCGAAAGCGCGGCCCTCCTTTTCCATCGTGGTGAGGATGTAATTGCAGGTGCCGTTCAATATGCCATAGACCCGGCTGATCTCATTGGCCGCCGCGCCTTCGCGCAGCCCCTTGATCACCGGAATGCCGCCCGCCACCGCGGCTTCATATTTCAACGCCACGCCTGCTCTTTCCGCACCCTGGGCAAGATCCAGGCCATGGTGCGCGATCATTGCCTTGTTGGCGGTGACAAAGGGTTTGTTCGCCGCCAGACACTGCCGCGCCAGCGTCAGCGCAGGTCCGTCCGCGCCGCCGATCAACTCCACAACGGCGTCAATGTCGTCCCGGGCGGCAAGACTGCCCATATCGTCCACCCATTCATAGGCAGAAATGTCGACACCGCGGTCCTTTGTTTTGTCTCTAGCGGAAACGGCCGTGATGATAATGGGCCGGCCCGCACGCCTTGCAATCAGGTTCCGGTTCGTTTCCAGCAGGCGAATGACGCCGCCGCCCACAGTGCCAAGGCCCACGATTGCAATCCGCAATGCATTTTCACCAGACATTCGATCCCCGCTCATAAATCCATGGCGGCGCTGATAGCCGCGCAGGGCCCGAAATCCAAGGCTATGATTGAGATGCGCCGGAACTTGGCTGGGTTGCGCCGCGGGTCCGGCCGCAGGGGCCGAGGCCGCTGATCACGACGCCATAATCGGCCCGCGCCATTTGGGCGTCGTCGGGGGGAAGATTGGCGAGCGACTGCTCAGGCAACTGTCGCGGAAGGGAACAGGCAAGACGGTACCAAAGCAAGCTTCCTGGGGCCGGAATACTGGCCGATTCGTCGACAATTTCGCCCAGCGCCACCGCCCATCGGGGGTCCTGCCCAGGCCGGCGGAGAATCGACAGCGACACCGGATCACCCGTCGCCGTCTTCAGGAATATCTGGGTTTCGCCCTCGCCTGGAATGGAGCCCGCGGAATAGAAAGCACCGCCGACGCCAGTGATTCGCGGAGGCGCATCCGGCGCAACAGCCTGAACCAGAATGGCCTTCACCATCGCCTCTTTTTGGGGCGACCAGTCGATCTGTGCATCGGGTGCGACCAGTTGCACGAAGCTCGGCCGCCCACTCACAGGACGGGCGAACAGCAGCACATGGCGCTTCTTCAGCTTGGGCGCCTTGCCCCTGGAATCAAGTGGCAAATCAACAATGTAGCTGATGTCGCGGCCGATGCCGTTGCGGCCCCGGACGAGCTTTTGAACCCGTGCCTCGACATAGAAACGCAGGTGCCCCTGCGCCAGTCCGGCCGCCCGTTCGGCCTTCACCCTTGCGACCTTCCGCACCTCTGCCTCGATCACCAGCGGGGTGTCCGCTGCGAGATCGGCCAGATCGGCATAAGACAGCCCCCCGGCGGCAGAAACCTGCGCATTTCCGGGAATTGCGGCGAAAATCAGGCCAAAAATCGAACATGCGGTCAGGAGTTTTTGGATCATGGTTACTCTTGAGACTTGCCAGGGGCATCAAACTGTCACACAATTCTCCTAGCCGCTAGCCCTCGGCCGTGGAAGCGTGCGCGTCGATAAAGCGTTTGCGTACCAGGCCGGGGCGCGATAGAGGATTAAAAAAATAATCTAACAAAATTTTCTGGTGCACGGCGAAAGATGGATGTGGTTCTCCCGCTTCACCTTTCAAGAGGCACTCACTTTTTTTGGAAGCAGAGTTAAGGAGTGTCGTTTCTGAATGGCTTATGCTGACCACTCGATGAGTTCGAGCCGCGCGGCCTCGATCGTCATCGTTGCCCTTATCCATGCTGTCCTCGGTTATGCGTTTGTTACAGGCCTTGGCATGAAATATGTCAAAAAGGCGGCCGAGCAGCTTAATGTGATCGATGTGGAGGAAGAGCCGCCGCCACCTGAGGAGCCGCCGCCGCCGCCGCCGCCTGATCAGCCGATCGAGCCGCCGCCCGTCGTAGCGCCGCCGCCCATCGTGCAGACACCGTCTCCGCCGCCGCCCGTGACGACCGTCCGGACGCCGCCGCCGGTGTTCACGCCCGCGCCGGTCGCTGCCCCGCCCCCGCCGCCGCCGCCCAAGCAGGCTGCAAAGGGTGCCACCCCGCGTGGCAATCCCGGATCGTGGGTGACGCCGGACGACTATCCTTCCCGTGCTCTGCGCGAGGAACGGGCGGGTACCACCGGATTCCGCTTGGCGATCGATGCCGGCGGCAAGGTGACTGACTGTCAGATCACCTCGTCGAGCGGTCATGGCGACCTCGATGCCGAAGCCTGCAAGATGCTGATGCGCCGTGCACGCTTCAAGCCCGCCGAGGACACCCAAGGCAATCCCATGCCGAGCAGCTACGCCAGCCGCGTGGTTTGGCAGATACCACGTTGATTTCGAAGGCCGGTCTGGCGGACTTTTCTCCGGGCCGGCCTTTTTGCCCAACATATTGTTAGAGGAAGTTACTGAAAATGTTCATCCAGTTTGCAGCTGCAGCCGCCGCCCCGGCCGCTGAGAATCCCTATGGCCTGATGGAAGCCCTTGAGCAGGGCGGCGTCATTGCCTGGACCGTGTTCATCATCCTTTGCGGCATGTCCGTCGCGTCCTTCTACATTCTGTTCACCAAGCTCATCGAGCAGCAGAAGATCATCAACCAGGCGAAGAAGGTCCGTCAGACCTTCTGGCGCAATGCCAGCCTGAAGGAAGGCGCAGCCAAGCTGGAAAAGAACAGCGCCTACAAGCAGCTGGTCGACGACGGCATCGCTGCCCAGGAACAGTACACCAAGCTGACCGATCCCGTCGAAGCGCATGACTGGCTGCACGGTTCGCTCGCCCGTTCGGAAGCGGCGATCAACTCGAAACTGAACACCGGCCTTGCGTTCCTCGCGACCGTCGGCGCGACCGCTCCGTTCATCGGTCTGTTCGGTACGGTTATCGGCATCTACCGCGCGCTGATCAAGATCGGTGCGGCTGGCCAGGCATCGATCGACGCCGTTGCGGGTCCCGTCGGTGAAGCGCTCATCATGACCGCACTTGGTCTGGCCGTGGCCGTTCCCGCGGTGCTTGCCTACAACTGGCTGCAGCGCCGCAACAAGTCGATCTCCGAGAACCTCAACGCCTTCTCCGTTGACGTCCTTGGCTACATGGTGTCGGGCGGTCAGGTGAAGCCGACCAACACCGGCACGGTTGCCGCCGCGAAGCCCGCAGTTGCGGCTCCCGCTGCTGCCGCCAAGAAAGCCTGATTGTTCGGGAGGGCCGGTGCAAAGCCGGCCCTCTCCGCCAATCCCGCACATAAGCCGAAAAGGCCCGTGCGCAGGCGAAGAATGCTGGAAGAGTTAGGAATTTGATCAATGGCAATGAGCGTTGGATCCGAAGGCGGCGATGAAACCCCGATGTCCGACATCAACACGACGCCCCTTGTGGACGTCATGCTGGTGTTGCTCATCATCTTCCTCATCGCGGTCCCGGTCGTTATCCAGACGGTCGATCTTCAGCTGCCCAAGGTAGCTTTTGAACCCACGTCGACGAAGCCCGAAAATGTGTCGCTTTCCATAACGACAGAATCCAATGGCGCCTGTGCGGTCTATTGGAACATGACCCGGGTCAACTCGTCAGAGCTGCTGGATCGTGCGGTCGCCAAGCTGACGGCCGACATTGAAAAGGCGGGCGGTGTTGAGAACATGACGCCAGAGGACATGCCCGAAGTGCATATCCGCGGCGACATCAATACGCCTTATCGCTGCATCGGCGGCACCGTCTACACCATGCAGCGCGCTGGTTTCGCCAAGGTAGGGTTCATCTCAGAACCTGAACCCGGCGCCAACCGCATGCGGCTCTAAGAAGTTCAGGAGTATAGATCATGGCCATGAGTGGCGGCCGCGATGACGGCGAACCGATGATGGAAATGAACACGACGCCGTTGATCGACGTCATGCTCGTTCTCCTCATCATGTTCATCATCACCATCCCGATCCAGACCCACGCGGTGAAGATCGACCTTCCCCAGGAATCGGTCAATCCTCCGCAGAATGTCGTGGATCCCGTCAAGAACAAGCTGGCGATCGACGCTGCTGGCGTCATCACCTGGAACGGCTCGCCGGTCGATCTGGTGACCGTGCGCCAGTATCTCGACCAGACCGTGAAAATGGTGCCGGAGCCCGAACTGCAGTTCCAGCCGGACGCGCAGACCCGCTATGTCATCGTCGACCAGGTGCTTGCGGAGATCAAGCGCAGCGGCGTGACGAAGCTGGGCTTCATCGGCAATGAGCAATATGGCTCCTTCTGACCTTTAGGTCAGCGGAGTTCGCCGATAAGGGCGGAGCCACCGGCTCCGCCCTTTTTCTTTGGGCCATTTTGTTTGTGGATACCTTTGGGCCGCTTCGGCCCCCTCTCCTTCGGGGGAGAGGGCGGCGAAGTGGAGTTGAGCCGGGAGTGGGGAATAGAGCCTCCCACCATTTTGGGACTGTTTACAGTCCCCTCTCCCCAACCCTCTCCCCTGAAGGAGAGAGGGAGCTTCACGGCCACCTTTCACCCAACCAACCATTACCGGGGCTAAGGCCGGTGCAGCCGTTCAAGACGGCATCTTCACGGCCACGTGGAGAGGCGGAAGCGCGGAGAGGATATTGTGCTTGCGGCCCTTGCGCCCCCTGCGCGTCAGCGCGAACAAAGGCACGCAGGATTTCTCGCGCAGACGCGCAGAGGAAATGACGGATCATTCCCTACCCTCATCCCGCTTGATGTCGGCTTTGTTGCCGTATCCGGACAGGCGGGTTTGGAAAGGAGAAGGCAGGATAGCTGCGGTTTGTCAGCACACAATTCAGCGGGCAGGTGCCGACTAAAGTCGGACATTCCATGCCTTAGTAACCCTCTTCATCCGGCAGATCGATCACATCATGCACTGCAATGAGTCGGTAAGCGATCGGTCTGTCCGATCTCATCTCCACGTTAACATCGACATCGAAGGCTTTCTTGTAGACGTTCTCATCAGCGTCCGCGATCTCATGCCTTATGCGTTCTTCCGCCAATGTGGAGGCGTAGACGATCGGTAGGGGACGAGGATGGATCTTGTCGATCTGCACCAACTCGCCTGAACGCTTACCGGTCTTTGCATGAGCTACGTTCGTCCTCGTGAACACCATCATCACGCGGGTGTGATCCGCGTCGGTGGTCTTATCGAGTTCCATTTTGTGTTCAAGGAGGTTTTGTTCAGCCTCTCGTGCTTGTTTCGTGTCGAAGACGAATGCCGCTCGCTGCTCGCCATTCTCATAGACCGCCAATGACAGCGAGCCATCAGCATCATGTGCGACTGCCTCAACGGTGCGCAGCCAGTCAGCCAGATCTCCCTTGGAGGCTTTCGGTTCGCGGCCACCCTTCTTGAAGTAGTTGCGGAGTTTGCCGCCGTAGGTTTCTACGAACTTGGCGAGGTCATTGGCGTGCTTGATGCCAGCCAGCCCACCACCGATAAGAACCGGGGCAGTGACGCCAATATAGGGCACGAGTTCTGCGATGATGGAACCTGCCCGAACCTCACGCACGTAGAAGCGAGCGTTACCCTGTTCGGTAGGATATTCGCCGTCATGGAAGCGCTCGAACTGATTTCCGAATCCAACGAAAGCAGCGACGAAGTCATTTAAATCGATTGGCGTCTTCGTCTCGATCCTTAGGATCAAATGCGTGTCCTCATCTGCCATCAGAGAATGTCCAAGCCATATGCGAGGTCATAGAGGGGCGATGCGCGGAGATCTTTCTTGCGCTCAAGGCAAGTGATCCACTTCACCCGATCAAGCTCATTCTGCATGAGGGGGCAAGCTTCCAACATCGCAGCATAATGGAACTGCTCAAGTCGGATAATCGCGCTGCCGAACCATACAAGACAGGCCAGTAGCCCGACGATAACGATATTGCGAAAGTCCATGATGCTGCTCCCCCAATGGAAACCTAGCCCGTGAATGCTGTCTTGTCACCGCTGATTGAATGCCAGTTTGAACATCTTCATCGTGGCTTCTTTTGGATCACGATGCGGACGGCATCTGATTTTGGCGATCCAATATAGAGACGTCCCACCGCGTTCAGGGCAAGCGTGGATGTTTTGCGAAGGTCGCAGCCTTGAGGGCATCCACGGCGCCGGATCGCTGCATCCTATGAGGGGTGCTTACGCCAATGTCCGCTTTCAAGTGCACGGAAAGTTCAACTAAACGGCGTGAAGTTGCGCATTGCTACCAAGCCATCAGTCCGCCTTTCTCGTCTGACGCGCCTAACTCATCGTCAGGAATCCCCCTCACTCATGCGTGCGCCCGAAATCGGGCGCGGCATCATCCTGGCCTTCCTCGATGATCGAGCGGCGGATGGCGCGGGTGCGGGTGAATAGGTTGAAGAGGGCGTCGCCGTCATTCCAGCGGATGGCGCGCTGCAAGGCGGACAGGTCTTCCGAGAAACGTTGCAGCATTTCGAGCACGGCTTCCTTGTTGGCCAGGAACACGTCGCGCCACATGGTGGGGTCGCTGGCCGCGATGCGGGTGAAATCGCGAAAGCCGCCTGCCGAATATTTGATGACTTCCGACCGGGTGACGTCTTCCAGATCACTCGCCGTGCCGACGATGGTATAGGCAATAAGGTGCGGCAAATGGCTTGTAACCGCCAGCACCAGGTCATGATGCCCGGCGTCCATGGTCTCCACATTGGCGCCCAGCCGCCGCCAGAATTCGGACAGACGCTCGACCGGCAAGGGATCGGCTGCGGCCGGAGGGGTGATGATGCACCAGCGCCCCTTGAAGAGGCTCGCGAAACCGGCCTCTGGTCCGCTGTTCTCGGTCCCCGCGACGGGATGCGCAGGTATGATGGTGCGGCCGGGCAGGGCCTGCTCCAGCGCGGCCAATATCTCTGCCTTGCACGATCCCACATCGCTCACCACCGCGCCTGCGGGCAGGTCTGCGGCAATCTCCGCCGCTGCCGTGCCCATCGCGCCCACCGGAACGCACAGGATGACCAGATCGGCGTCGATCACGGCGGCGCCCGGCGTGTCGGTCACATCATCGCACAGCTTGATCCGCCCGGCGATCTCCCGCACCTCGGCGCTCGCATCATGTCCTGTGACCCGCACGCTCGGCATCTGCGCCTCGATGGCGCGCGCCAGGGAAGAGCCGATGAGGCCAAGACCGATGATCGCGACGCGCGAGAAGGGAAGCATCAGCCCTGTCCCTCCGCCATGCCGCGAAGCAGGCGGGCGATGTCGCGGGTCTGCGCCTCTGTGCCGATGGTGATGCGCAGCGCGCCGGGAAGCCCCTGACCCGGCAGCCAGCGGGTGGCATAGCCTGCCTCCATCAAGCCCTGATAGGCGGCTTCGGCGCTCAGCTTGCCCTCAAACAGCAGCAGCAGGAAATTGGCCTTGCTGGGCACCACCTTCAGCCCGTGATTGCCAAGCGCTTCCACTTCGCCCGCAAGCCATTCGCGCCATTCGCGGTTGTGCGCCCGGCTGGCCTCCACCCATTCGATGTCGCCCACCGCCGCCGCCGCCGCAGCCTGTCCGGCAGTGGTGACGTTGAAAGGCGCGCGGATGCGGTGCAGCGCGCCGATCACCTCCGCCGACGCATAGCCCCATCCGATCCGCTCCGCCGCCAGTCCGTAGATTTTGGAGAAGGTGCGGGTGACAAAGACATTGGGGGCGCTTTGGGCAAGCTCCAGCCCCAGATCATCCTCCTCCGGGTCCAGATACTCGGCATAGGCCTGGTCAATGACCAGCAGCACATGGGGCGGCAGGGCCGCGTGCAGCCGGGCGATTTCTTCGCGCGGAGAAAATGTGCCGGTCGGGTTGTTCGGATTGGCAAGGAAGACCACCCTCGTCCGTTCCGTCACGCAGCCAAGCAGCGCATCCACGTCGGTGGCATAATCCTTGTCCGGCGCGACGACCGGGATGGCCCCCACGCGCCGTGCCGCAATGTCGTAAACCGAAAAACCGTAGCGCACATACAGCACTTCATCGCCCGGACCCGCATAGGCGCTGGCGGCCAGATGCAGCAGCTCGTCCGAGCCCGTGCCGTAGATCACCCGGCCGGCGTCCAGCCCATATTGCGCGGCAATCGCCTCCCGCAGCAGCGCGGCGCCGGGATCCGGGTAGGTGGCAAGGTCAGCGGTGGCGGCGAGAAATGCCTCTCGCGCCCGGGGGCTGGTGCCTAGGGGATTTTCATTGGCGGACAGCTTCACCAGCTTGCGCCCGTCATCGCTGGCGGCCTTGCCCGGCACATAGGGGGAAATGCCGAGAATCCAGTCTTTGGGTTGCGGTTTTGTCATGCACGCGCTTTAGGATTGAAAACCGGCAAGAACAAGGGCGGGGGGCGATATGCGGACGGGCAGCGGATTGTGGCGAGCAATGGAAGCGGCGCGGCGCGCCAACCTTTCCGACAAGGCCATGCCTTCGCCCGTCCGGGGATCGGGCGGGATCAGCCGCCGGAAACTGCTCGCCGGAATGGCGGCGGGCGCGGCGGTGCCGCTTCTCGCGCCAGCCGGGGCTCGCGCCAGAACCGATATGCGCGTGGCGATCATCGGCGGCGGCCTTTCCGGCCTTGTCGCGCTCAAGGAGCTGACGGCTGCCGGCGTCCCGGCGCGGCTTTATGAGGCACGGGGGCGGCTTGGCGGCCGGGTCTTTACTTCCAGCAGCGGGCCGGTGCCCTCCGACGATGGCGGGCAGTTCATCAATGGCGATCATGCGGACATGCTGGCGCTCGCCCGGCACTATGACCTGCCGCTGATCGACCGTTCCGGGCTGAAGGGCCGCACCCTGATCCTTGATGGAGGGCGGCTGGTGCCGGAGGCTGAACTGGTGCAGGATCTGAGGCCCCTCGCCTCCCGCATCAGCGCCGATGCCGCAGCGCTCGACGCGGACTATGGGGCCGCAGCGCCTGCGCTCGATGCCTTGTCGGTTGCGCAATATCTCGACCGGCATACGGACGCGCTTGCCAAGCCCTATGTCCGTGCCCTGCTCGAGGCGACGGTGCGGACGGAATATGGGCAGGAACCGGGCGACGCATCGGCGCTTGAGCTGATCTTCAACCTTCCGGTGGCCGACGGCCAGCATGTCGAGCTGATCGGGGCCAGCGACGAGCGTTTCGTGCTGCGCGGCGGTTCGGGCGGTCTGGTGCAGGCGCTCAGCCGCGATCTCATGGCGCGAATACGCACGGGACATGCGCTTGCCGCGCTGGAGATGAACGGCGATCGGGTGAAGCTGCGCTTTGCCAATGGCGAATATGACGAAGCGGACCGGGTGATCCTGACCGTCCCCCCGCCGCTGTTGCGAGGCATTGATTTTGGCGGACTGCTGCCCGCGCCCTGGCGGGCCTTTGCCGCTGAAATGGATCTAGGCCGCAATGAAAAACTGAATGCGGCCTATCAGGGGCAGCCATGGCAGCAGATGGGCGCTACAGGCGATTGCTGGCCCTTGCCAGGCGGTTTTTCCGAAGTCTGGGACGCGACCGCCGGAGAGGGCGAGACGGGCCTGCTCACCTGGTTCATGGGCGCAGGCCAATGTGCGGCGGCAAGGGAGGCGGACGTGGCCGCTCTGCGCCGCTCCTTCGAAGCGTCGGTGGCAGATGCGCTGCCGGAACTTTCCGGCGCGGCGGCACCATGGCAACGGCGGACGGACTGGGCCAGCGATCCCTTCGCGCGCGGGGCCTATTCCTGTTTTCGTCCCGGCCAGCTTACCCGCTTCGCCGGCCTGTTCTGGGTGGAGGAAGAGGGGCAGGCAACGCAGCGGGCGTCGGCGGGGCCCCTCATCTTTGCCGGCGAACATCTGTCCGATGCCTGTCCTGGCTATATGAACGGCGCGGCGCAGACGGGCCGGTTGGCGGCCCAAGCGGTTCTAACCGGGTAAGAAAGATGCTCATTTTACCTCAACTTAAAGGATTTGGGCCATCTTTCCTCCGAATCACAAGGGCCGGGGTACATGGCGCGTTTGCCGCATAATCAGGATCGGGGAGTGAGATGGGCCGAGCGCCGGAAGGTGCAGATCGAGGCCAGCATTCGCGGCCACCGGCAAGTCCGCTTCAATGTCGATGTCATCGATCTTTCAATCAGCGGCTTTCGCTTCGAAACTCCTTTCTCCATGCATGCAGGGACGCGGCTATGGCTGAATGTCCCCGGCTTTCAGGGGCTGGAGGCAGAGATCAAATGGCATGAGGGCTTCACCTATGGCTGCGCCTTTACGGTTCCTCTCCATCCGGCGGTCTGCGACCATCTGGTAAGGCAATTTCCAACCGCCCCCTGACGGGGGCAGAGCGCGAGGCCTGGACAGCGTCGCTGGAGCATGGCTATGCTGGCGCCAGGAGGACCCGATGAAGAAGCTGACCGGCCTGCTCGCCATTTCCGCACTGTTGCTGCCAGCGCAGGCGTTCGCCTCGCTCGCCATGGGCGCCAAGGCGCCCGACTTCACCACGCAGGGTGCGCTTGCGGGAAAGACCTTCAAGCTGAACCTGTCGAGCGAGCTGCGCAAGGGACCGGTCGTGCTCTATTTCTTCCCGGCCGCGTTCACGCCGGGATGTACGGTCGAGGCGCATGAATTTGCCGAGGCGAGCGACGCCTTCCGCAAGGCGGGCGCGAGGGTGGTCGGCCTTTCTGCCGATCCGATTGAAAAGCTTCAGAAATTTTCGATCGAGGCGTGCCGCAACAAATTTGCGGTGGCATCCGCCTCGCCTGCGGTCATCAAGGCCTATGATGTGACACTGCCACAGCGGGAGGGGATGTCCAACCGTACCTCCTATGTAATTTCGCCCAGCGGCCGGGTCGTCTATGTCCATAGCGACATGAATCCGGCGGATCATGTGAAGAATACGCTGGCCGCTGTCCGTTCGCTGAAGGTGAAAGCGGCGGAATAGCGGTTGGGTGCCTGCGGCGAACATACGCGATCCCGAACGCCTCAGGCGTGACGGCCGAGCGCCGTCTGGATCATCCTTTCCCAGGTCCCATTGGGGGCAAAATCCACCGCGCGCATGGCGGCGTCAGGCTCCCGCATCGTCTTCAGAACGGCGACGGCATCATCGACATAGCCGGGCCACTGCTTGTCGACAATCTCGGCCACTGCGGTTCCGGGAGGCGCGGCACCCTCCGCATTGCGGCTGAAATGCTGGCCCGCAAGGACGCGGGCGATGCGTTCCACCATGTCCATGTCAGTTTCCTTCCTGCTTGCTCCGAAGGAACCCGCCGGGACGATTCCTGTTCCAGGTGGCCCCTCACCTGTAATAGTAGGACTGGTCGAAATCCCTTCTCCGCCCGCTGAAGATCGACCTGTTGAGCACGGTCCCGACAAGCGGGATCGCCTCCATCAGCCGCAGCGCCTCCCGCACTTCCTCTGCGCGGGTCTTGCCTTCCTCGACGACCATCGCGACGCCGTCCAAATGCTGGGCAAAGAGCAGGATGTCGTCCACCACCAGCACCGGCGGCGTATCGATTATGATGATCGGATCGTCCCCGCGGGCGCGCAGGGTGGAAAGCAGTTGCGGCAAAGCCTCCCTGCCCAGCAGGTCGGGCGACTGGGGCTGGGGCACCCGAACCGGCACGATGCCGAGATTGAGGTCCTCGACATTTTGCAGCACGTCCCAGGGCTCGGCCTCTCCGGCGAGATAATCGTCCATGCCGCGTTGCACAGACAGGCCGAAGCGCCAGCCCACCGCAGGGCGGCGCAGGTCGAGGTCCAGCAATATCGTCGGCCGCACCCGGCTGAGCGCCGCAACGAGGTTGGTGGTGATGAAGGTCTTGCCGTCAGCGGGACGGGTAGAGGTGATCGCCAGCACGCGGCCGCCCGAGCGGACGAACCCGTTCAGCAACTGCCACCGCAGGAAGACAAAGCTCTGTGCCCTGGGATCGAGATTGTCGAAACCGAAAATGCCATTTTCGACCAGCCGCGCGCGGTCGAGCCGCACTGTGTGGCGCCGCCAGCCTTCCCCATCGGTCCGCCCCTGAAGCTCGTCGGTGGAGGACAAGGTGGAGGTCAGGATCCTGTTCAGTCCGGTCGCCATTGCTTTGCTCCTATATCTTGGCCCCGCCGGGCAGTAGTCTGCGCAGAAGTGCAATTATTCCCGCCGGCCCGTCGGCGCTCAGCATCGGCACGACTGCGAGGGGGCGGACGCCCGTAAGGCGCTGGATCGCTGCCTGCCCATTGATAAGCCCGCCGAGCATTTCGAGGATGAGGACCAGACCGGCGCCGAGCGCCAGACCACCGGCCAGCCCGAGCACGACAAGATGCTTGGGATTGGGACTGATAGGGCGCAAGGGCCAGTTGGCCGGGTCGACGATCGAGAAATGCTCTCCCTTGCCCTCCCGCTGAAGATTTGCGGCAACCTGGGCTTCGAGCTGCTTTTCCCGGATGTCCTGATATTGCTGCTTCAGATTATCATAATCGCGTTCCAGATTGTTGAGCTCATAAGCCGCCTGCGGCGCAAGCGCGCTGATGCGGTCGATCTCTCCCACCGTGGCAATCAGATGTGCCCGGCGCTGGCTGAGCGAGGTAACGCGGTTCCGTCCCGCAGCGATTTCGGAGGAAATGACGGCCACGCCCTGCGGCGCGGCATTCCGGCGGCGGCCAGCACGCTCGGCGGCGAGTGCTGCGCGTGCAGCCATCACGTCCGGGTGCTCGTCCGTGTAGACCGACGTAAGCTGAAGCAGCCTGTCTTCGGCCCGCCGGACCGACTCCGGCGTTGCGTTGGCCGTAGTCGTCAGTTCCGCGCCGCGCGCCGCCAATATGCTGTTCTGCTGCATGATGCCTTGGGCTTCGGCATCCATGCGGGAAATCTCCGCCCTCAAAGCAGAACTGGACTGGGCGCTCAATGCGACCTGATCTGGCAGAGCGCCGCTATAGCGGGCCTGAATCTCGCGCCGCTTCTGATCCAGCTCCACCAGTCGGTCCCGAAGCTCATTGCCACGCCGGGCAAGGAAATGAGCCGTGTCCGATGCCTGCTCGATGCGCTGCCGCTTATCCTCCCCAATGAACATGTGGGTCAGCCGGTCGGCGACGGCCTGAGCGGTGGCAGGGTCGCCATAAGTGAAGGAAAGGCTGAAGGCGATGGTGGTCCTGGCGCCCTGGCCCGCATTATTGGTGTCGCTGGCGCTCACCAGATTCACGCCGACCGCGCTGCGCATCCTGTTCTGCACCTCTTCGCTCGGCAGCGCCTCGCGCTCTTCGGGATAGAGGTTCAGGTCCTTGATCAGCCGGACGACATTGGCCCGGCTCAAAATCTGCTGGCGTATCTTCGCGATGCGCTCGTCAGCATAGGTATCAAAGGGCGAGGCCACCAGCGTGGTTGGCACTTCCTGCGACGCGATCAGGAGATTGGCGGTCGACTGATATTGCGGCTCGATGAACAAGGTCATTGCGCCTGCTGCGGCCGTGCCAAGCAGCGCAGGAGTGGTAATCCACCAGAAGCGCCTGTACAAAATAGCCAGCAGCTCACTTGGCGTGACAAAGCTGGTGGGCATGTCGCCAACTTCTTCGCTCATGGCCTCCTCCTCCAATCATAGCTTAGCCGCAAACCGACAAAGCCAGCCTTGACCCGTTCGCCGGTGAGCAGGTCCTGCCGCCGATATTCGGCAACGCCTGCAATGCGGAAGTTGCGCGCCGCATTCCATTCGACACGCGCTTCAGCGCGCATGGCATCAAGAGAGGACAAATCCGCCCCCTGCAGCCGCGCATGCTGATATTCGCCGATCGCAACAAGCGTCACTCGCTCGCTAACCCGGTGCGTGGCGGACAGCGACCCCGCCAGCCGCCGTTCGGACCCGCCAAATCCGCTTGGTTCGGAAGCGAGCGACGCATTGGCGCATAAGGTAAGCCTCTGTCCTTCATGGCAAAGGTCCACCCTGCCGGCAAAGCGCGTGCGCGCCCTTTCCCTTATGGGCGGAAGTCCAGGAAAGGTAAGGTTGTGGGCCTCGACACGTTCGGCGCCAGCTTCGGCGGTCAGTTGCCAATGCTCAGCAAGGCGCTGATCCAGGGTCACCAAGGCTGAGACGGTCTTGAACCGGGCCTCATGTTCAGGGGAATTGAATTCCACCTGCACGCGCCCGCCCAACCTGGTGTAGGGGCTCGTTCGCCGCCAGAGGGTCAGGCGTGGGGTGATGATGCTGGTATCCCGCAGGAAAGCGGTGGCCGAACCCGTATAGTCCGTCTTGACGTAAGTTACCTCCGGATAGATCTGGAGATGGCGGTTGGGCTGCCACTCAAGGCCGAACCGAGCGGTAACGTCTTCCCTCAATCCCTGGCCGCCCGATGCAGCATCGACGCCGGAGGTCAACTGGTCGGCCAATATGCCCCGGTCAAATCCTGCCGAGGCCAGAACGGAAAGCCGTTCGCTATGGCGATAGGTGCCGTCGGCAAGGGCATTGCCGATCAGGACATCCTTGTACCGCTTGCGGCTGTAGATGCGTTGGGTGAGGACCCCCGACAGCTCCAGCGAGGAGCCTCTATCAGAGGTGATGCGGACCGCCGGGCGGGCGGACGCCTCGCCGATAGCGGTGTCAAGGTTCGAACCCGCGATCAGGAAGGGATTGGACGAGAGGAAGACGCTGGCATCGACGGTCAGGCGCGGTTCCACCTCGGCCATGGCGGGGGAGGCATGGAATAGTGCGCCCACGAGCACCACCAGCCCTCCCCGCCGCCCGGCCCCCCGGTGCAAGCCCCCCAAGCTCCAATCAGGGAATGACGAGAACATCACCGCTCCTGAGCACTGGCAGCGGCGTCGCAAGCGTACCAGGATCAAGGCGCCGGCTTCCCTTCAGGACCCGAGCCAATTGGACACGTTCGATGACCTGGCCCTGCGGCGTCTTGCGCAGGATCACCGCGCCCTTCACGTCGGCAAATTCGGCAAGGCCGCCGGCAAGGCTGAGCGCCTGAAGGATGTTGATTTCCCCGCCTGCCGCATAGCTGCCGGGCGTTCGAACCTTGCCCACGACATAGAAGCGCATACCCGCCGCTTCGCGCACCGTGACGGTGACGTCGGGCGGACCGTTGCGATATTTGTCGGCAAGCTGGCGCTGGATTTCCATGCGGACATCTTGCGTCGTGAGTCCGGCGGCAATGATGGTTCCTGCCAACGGAAAGGCGAAGCTGCCGTCGGGCTGCACCCGGACCATGCGTTGCATCCGGTCCTCGCCCCAGACGAGCACTTCCAGCTCGTCACCCACATTGATGCGATATTCGCTTTCCGGCGCGCTTTGCACGGCGGCGGGCAGTGCCTGGGCAGACAGATGTCCCGGCAACGCGACTGCGCAGCATAAGGCGAGTTTCACCGAAAGGTCGAATTGGTTCAACTTGTTCATTGCCCATCCCCTAATAAGCAGGCGCTTAGTTTAGCTTCATCAGGGGGTTGCGGAGCAGTCGGAAAGGACAGGCCCAATTCTTGCGTGGTGATTTCTCCTACTCAACTTGGGTATCCCCGCCCCTCCTGACGCCAAGGCCAATTCCGGCAGTGCCGGAGAAGGCAAACCCACCCACGGAATTTTGATTGGTGCTTTGTCGAAATGATTTTGGCGGGGCGTCCGCTTAAGCTGAGGTACGAAACTTTCCTTCGGGCAAGAGCGGAGGGGCTCCAGCGAAGGCCATTTCTGAAAAGACGGAGGGCGTGGTGGCTACATCGGCTCCAGTTGCGGAGGGCCTTGTCCGAAGGGCGGACAGGCAATTGGCTGCGGCGACTCGATCGGCGGCGGCCTCTGCTTCAAGCAAAAATGCGGGCGGCACGGATTTCCTGGATATGGACTTCTCTCCGCTGGCGAAGTCGCAGGTCCTCAAGATCCTGGCTGAACGTCCGGCTGGCGCTCCCTTTGCCTATGTGGTGACGCCCAATGTCGACCATATTGTGCGTATCCAGAGGCTGAGGTCCGACCTCTGGCCGATGTACCGGTCCGCCTGGCTCAATCTGTGCGACAGCCGGATTCTGGCCCTCCTCGCCTCCTGGACCGGGCGCTCGCTTCTACCCATTCCGGGAAGCGACCTTACGGCAGATCTTCTGCAGCAGGTCGTTCGCCCGGATGACCGGATCGCCGTGGTGGGCGGCGATCCGGTCATGATCGAAAGCGTGCGGCAGAATTATGGCCTCAGGAACCTGGTCCACCACAATCCGCCCATGGGATTTGCGTCCGATCCGCTCGCTCTTGAGCAGGCCGCGCGGTTCGCCATCGACGCTCATGCGCGCTACACGTTTCTCGCGGTTGGTTCGCCCCAGCAGGAAATATTGGCCTATCGCATTGCCCGGTCTGGCGAGGCCACGGGCATTGCGCTTTGCATCGGCGCCAGCCTTCAGTTCCTGAGCGGCGATCAGCAGCGCGCGCCCCGCTGGCTTCAGCAGCTTGCCCTGGAATGGCTGTTCCGCCTGCTGTCCAATCCGCAGCGGCTGTGGCGCCGCTATCTGGTGGACGGGCCGCTGATCCTGCCGATCTTCAACGCCTGGCGCGAAAAGAGCGACCGCCGGCGGGAGCCCCGGCACCTTTGCCCCTATCATGCGCGGTACAAGCGGTGAGGGACGCAAGGGGGCGAAGTTACAGAGGCATCATGCTGGTGGCGGTCATGATGATCACGCTGGCAATAGCGGGGAGTTCCCATCCCATGCGCGCAGAAGTCCTTGCATCTGCCGAGACCTTGAAAGCCAGCCGCGCCCTGCCCGCCTTTTCCAGGCCGCCAAAGCGCCTCTTCATTTCCGGCCACAGCCTGACCGACGCGCCTTTTCCGCAGCAGCTTGCGGCCATAGCGGAAAGCCTCGGCCATTCTCTCCACTGGAACGTGCAGAATCAGTTTGGCTCAACGCTGAAGGAACGGGTCGAAAACCACCGGCTGGGCATGGACCGCGATGGGGCGCCGGTAGATATGGCCCGCGCAGTCAGGCAGCCACAACCCTATGACACATGGCTGGTAACGGAGCAGCATACGCTGCTCGACAACCTGGTCTGGAACGACACCGCCGCGCATCTGCGCAGCTTTCATAGGCGGGCGGTTGAAGCAAATCCTTCCGCGCAAACCTTTCTCTATCAGTCCTGGCTGGGCGTGATGGATCGGAACGATCCGGGCCGCTGGATATCCTATGAGCGGGCCGCATCCCCCGTCTGGGCATGTCTTGCCGAGGGGGTCAACCATTCGCTTGCCGACGAGGGCTATCCGGGCCGTATCCTTCCGCTCCCCGCCGGGCTGGCGCTTGCAGAGCTTGTGGATCGGGCGACCACCGACGGGGGCCTCAAGCCTTTGAGTGGAGCCAACTCCCAGGCGACCATGGAACGTCTGTTCCGCGACGATGTGCATCTGACCCCGGCTGGCAGCTATTATGTGGCCCTGGTGAGCTACGCTTTCCTCTATCGCAGTCCACCCCTGCAGGCATGGTTCCCCCCCGAAATGGCGCCAGACACCGCCGCGGTCCTCCAGCAGCAAGCATGGGGGTTTACAAAGCGATACTTGCAAAATTACCGTGCTCCCGACCCTGAGAGCTGCAGCCGCTATGTCAGCGAAACCTTCGTTCCCATCTACCTCAATTATCTGCGGGACCTGGGATTGAGTCAGGACGGGTCGCTTTGGACCTGGGTGCGATGGGCCCGTTTCCGGGCGCAGTGGCCGCGCCTGTTCCGGCAAAAGGGACAGGCCAATCCGCTCCTTCGCGCGGGAGAGTCGTAAGGTGCGGGGTGCAACCTCCCCGGACGACATGCCGACGGTAGAAAGCCCGCGCGCGATCGGCCAATTGACCTCGCTGCGCTTTTTCGCGGCACTCGCAGTCCTTCTGTCGCATCTGGCGTTTCTTGGCGAAAGTCAGAACAGGACGGTCAAGGCGCTTTATGACGGCCTGTTCCACGAAGGCTATGTCGGAGTGTCCTTCTTCTACATTCTGTCGGGCTTCATCATTTCGCACGCTTATGGCGACAGGATATATGAGCGGCAGATCAGCGCGCGCGCCTATTTCGCCTATCGGATGGTGCGCATCCTGCCCCTCCATTGGCTTGTCGCCCTGCCCTTTCTCGTCTGGCTGCTCGTCATCAAAAATGATGCGCCGCCCTGGCCGGCCGTTCTGCTGAACCTGTCGCTGCTGCAAGCCTTTGTGCCGGAGCCAAGCGTTCACTATTCACTGAATGCGCCGAGCTGGAGCCTTTCCTGCGAGATTTTCTTCTATCTGATGTTTCCGCTCCTGGTGGTGCTCCGCACGCGCATATTGGCCGTGCTGGCAGTGTCGGGCATAGCCATTGTGGGCGCAGCCGCAGCCTTTTGGGTGGCGAAGGGCAACCAACCGTCGGCCATGGCGGAATGGTTCTTCTACCTTAATCCGCCTACCCGGCTCATCGATTTCATGGTGGGGATGCTGATTTACCGGGCGGCAAGAGCCGGGACGTTCCCGCGCTTTTCGGGCACTTTCATGGAAGTGGCCCTTGCCCTGCTGATCCCGTCCTTGATGATCCTTTTGCATCAGGCCGATCTGCCGATGCCCTTCCGCTGGCAGCTCGCCTATCTTCCCGCCATGGCCGCTCTCGTGCTGGTGTTCGCTCAAGGCGGGGGCGCCGTATCGCGGGCATTGCAGCGGCGCTGGCTTGTAATACTCGGCGAAGCGTCCTTCGCGCTCTATCTGACGCACAGGCCAGTCATCACCTTCGCAAAGCAGCTTGGCGACCGCTTGCTGCCGGGAGAATGGCCCGTCAGTTGGGAGGTCGCGCTCGCGCTGTTGCTATCGACGGGCTGCATCATCCTGTCGGTGCTCGTCTTCTTTTGGGTGGACCAGCCCATCCAGCGCCGGCTGCGCGGACTGGTGCACAGCCTGACGCAACAGCCGGGGCCCAGGATCGCCCGAGCCCGTCCGAAAGCGCGGGCGGTGGCGATGGTCCTTCCGGTGCTTGTGACGACAGGAACGCTGATCCTTGCCGCGGCGCCACAGCCATCGTCGCTTTCCGCTTCAGTCACACCCCCCGGCGCGGTTCCCCCCACGCGCGTCGGCGTAAACCTGTTCGGACCGGAGACCTTCAACCGGCAGCAGGTTTTCGCCAATCTGATCGCGCAGAGCGAATGGTTCACGGCGGAGGGAGATGGCTGGAGCCGGATGGACGACGGCCAGCTCGACGCCAATGGCTGGATCAAATATCTGAAGCCCGGCCAAGCCGCGCCGCGCCCGTTGATCCTGCCGCCCTCGCCCTTCCATCGCATCGCCGTGCGCTGCAATTTCCTTGGCAAGGGAGAAATTTCCGTCGGCGGGATCGCGGAGGAAACGGACAGGGGAACCCAGTTTGTCGAGTTCGACCTGGTCTCCCAGGGCAGAGAGGATGAGGGCGCCTGGATCCAGCTTGACCGTACCGATCCCGCCGATCCGCTGCGCAATATCGACTGCCGCGAAAAGGACCGTCCGGCGACGCAACTCTACCATCCCGAATTCATCGGCTTCCTGCAGGGCTTTTCGGTGATCCGCTTTCTCGACTGGCAACAAACCAATGGCAATCGCGGGGGCGACTGGTCGCGGCGAACCGGCGCCACGGACTCCTCGCAGATCGCCAAGGAAGGCGTCGCGATAGAGAACATGATCGCCCTTGCCAACGAGGCGCGGGTCGATCCCTGGTTCCTGATGCCCTACAATGCCGATAACAGCTATATCGAGAATTTCGCCCGTCTGGTGCACGACAGGATCGCGCCCGAGCGCACCGTCTATGTCGAGCTGGGCAATGAAGTCTGGAATGACATGTTCGAGGCGGCGGAGCAGGCGCGGGAGGAAGGACTGAAGTTCCGGCTCGACCCGGACGGCGACCCGACCAAGGCGCAGATGCGCCGCTATGCGCAGAAATCACGCAATGCGCTTCAGATATGGACCCGCATATTCGCGGACCGGCCAGGGAAGCTGGTGCGGGTGGTATCCAGTCTGAACGTCTACCCTGATCTGGCGAAGATGATCCTCGAATATGAGGACACAGCGCGTTATGTCGATGCGCTGGCGACCGCCCCTTATATCCATCTCGATCTTGATGGCCGCGATGCAGATGATGTGGACTGGGTCTTTTCCAGGCTCGGCGCGGCGGTCGACGAGACGATCGGCTGGGCGGCCCAGAACAGGGCGATCGCGGCAAGCTATGGCAAGCGGTTCATCACCTATGAGGGCGGCCAGCACCTTGTCACCACGAACATGGAACTTGCCTATCGCGTCCAGCGCGACCCAAGGATGGCTGCCGTCTATGACCGCTACCTGACGGGCTGGAAGTCCCGTGTTGGCGATCTCCTGATGCTTTATGCGTCAACAACCCCCATCAGCGAATATGGCTCCTGGGGCCTCAGGGAATATGCCGGGCAGCCATTGGCGCAAGCGCCCAAGGAACGGGCAGTGCGGCAGTTCCTGAAGGAGCTTGGCCAATGACGCAGGGCGTGGCATCCGCCATGTTGACGGTCCTGGCGCTGCTGGCGGCGCTTCTTTCCTATGCCTTCATTAAAACGGCGCTTTTCCTGGCCCTCCTTTCAGCAATGGCCTTCGCCATCTTCTACTATTGCCTGAGCCCCGTCATGAAGCGGACGCTGGGATACCGCCCGATCATCGTGGCGCTTGCCATGCCGCTGGCCGCCTGGGGGGTGCCCAATATCTGGGCCCTTTATGCCATCATGCTGGGGATGGTACCTCTTTTTGCGCGAAGGGCGGCAGAGGTTGCGCCCTTGTACCTGTTCAGCCTGCTGCTGCTTCCGGGGCTCGACACATCCATGATGCTGGGCGGCGTAAAGCTGTTCGAGTTCGGAGTGCATGACGCGCTGACGGTTGGCGCCTTGCTGAGGCTATTGCTTTTCACGGACGGAAAAGTGGAGGGCTTCCGGCCGCTCGACATTCCGGTGCTGCTGGTGCTGTTGCTGTTGGTGACCGGTCTTGCGCGGGACACGACGGTCACGAATTTCGTCCGCGTGCTGATCAACATTGGGCTCGACTATGCCGTCCCCTATTTCGTGATCAGCCGCAGCGTGAGGACGATGGATGATGTCCGGCTGTGCATGGTCTGGCTCGCCTGCGCGGCCGTCATCATCTCTGTGATATTGCTTTACGAGGTGAGAACCGGCTGGCCCATGTACAACAGCCTGTACGACAGGCATGGCATCATGACGCTGCTGCTGGTGAAGATGCGGGGCGGTGTATTGCGCGCTGGGGGGCCGTTCCTGGAGTCGACGTCCATGGCCATGGTGCTGGTTTTCTGCTTCCTGGCTGCGTGGCTGTCCCGGCCGGCCTTCCGGTCAAAGCTGCATTATCTGGCAATATTGTTGCTGCTGCTTGCCGGTCTGTCGGCTCCCCAGTCTCGGGGGGCTTGGATTGGACTGCTGATCGCCTTCCTGGTGGCGGACCTTTATCGCGGCCGCATCTACCTTCTGTTTCGGCGCTGCGTTCTTGTGGCTTTGGCGGGGGGGATTTTGCTCACGCTGGCTCACAATAGTTCTTATATATCCGAGACTATGGGCCTGAGCGGCGGGTCCATGGACACGGTCGATTATCGCGAAAGACTCTTTGAACGGGGCATGGAAGAGTTCAAGGAAAGCCCGATCGTCGGCTATTCCTTGCCGGAGGCGATGATCAGGCTGGATGACCTTCGTCAGGGCGAGGGCATTGTCGACTTTGTGAACACCTATATCTTCATCGCCCTTATTTCAGGGGTGATCGGCCTCATCATTTTCACCGGCGGCTTTGCAATCTTCATTGGCCTTTTGTGGATGCGCCTGCCTCTGCTGAGGCGCTCTCCGGCCGATCTGGCGCCCGCTGCTCTGATCTGCGGCGGGCTCGCCAGCATGATGGAGATGCTGTTCTTCACTTCTTTTGGCGGCCGGCCGGCCGTGTTTCTGTTCCTTTTCTTCGGATTTTCCGCTGCGATCTACGGCATGCGCGGCGCCAGTCGGCCGATGCCGGCCAAGTTGAGCGCAGCTGTTCCCGTGACCGCAAGACCGTCACAGATAGGGCAATAAAGCTGCCTCGAGGGCGAGTCCCAGAAGAATGCCTGCGCCCCCAACAGCCAGATAGGCAAGCTCTTCTGTCACCCGGAGCAGGTCAGCGCGCCAAAGCTGCCACCAGCTATAGAATAATGCAGGTGCTTCCATGCTCCCCACCGCAGCAACCAGCCCGATGGGACCGAAGACCAGGAGGGCGGCGGGTCCGGCAAGTCCCAGCCACAACAGTTTTGCGATATTGGCATGAAATGTCACATGCACTCGCCCCGAGGCCGTCAAGGCCTCATTCGCACTGCCGCTGCTGAGGGCCAGCAGGGGAGAGATGGCAAGCAGTTGCAGGAAGGTAGCGGCGTCCGCGTAGCGGTCGTCGTACAGAATGGCGATGACGAGTTGAGCCGTTCCGGCAAGGCCGCCCGCCGCCAGCATATAGAGACAGGAGATGCGCCGCCTGCTGCCGTAAAATACTGACTGGAGTTCCCCCGGATTCTCGCGCCAGGCGCGAGCGAGATTAGGATAGAGAACACGGCTGCTATAGGCCGTGGTAAAGGCGAGCGGCGCCAACGCCAGATTGGTTGCCAGCATATAATAGCCGAGCATGTCGAGCGTGAAGAGCCGCGCCAATATGATCTTGTCGCATTGGGTGAGCAACATGCTGATGATGCTGGACCCGATCACGAAGCGCGCGAAGTTCCAGAGCTCCAGGGCGTAGCGCGTGTCAAAGCGGAAGCGGCGGCGCGCATCGTTGAAACAAAGATAGCTGAGGACCGATTTGGCGAGGCCGCCGATCAGCGGGGCAATCACGATCGCCCAATAGCTTTGCCATGCAAAGGCAAGCACCACCGCCACCGCGAGCTGAACGATCGCCGCCAATGTCTCGACCGTACTCAGCCGGAGGAGGAGCCGTTCGCGCAAGGCGGTAATAACCGTCAGCGCCGAGCAACCATCGATCAGGAACATGAGCGCAGAGACGGCAATGGCAGGGCCTATCTCAGGCTTACCGGCTGCGAGCGCGAGGGGTTCGGCAAGCGCCATCATCAGCAAGGTCAGCACTACCGACCGTCCAAGACGGATCGTCCATACGACGTCGCGAAATTCCTGCCTGTCTCCGTCGGCATGGCGCACCACAAAGGCCTGAAAGCCCAGATCGGACATCATCGCCATGATAAAGGCGATGATCCCGATGATCCCCGCGATGCCAAAGGCCTCGGGAACGAGAAGCCGGGTCAGCAGGACCGTGCTGACGGCGCGGAGCAGGTTCGCTATGACCACCGTGGCGATGACCACATTGGTGTCCCGCTTCGCAAAGGCGAGCGCCTGTTCCAGCAGCCCGCCGATACGCCTCGAACCTTCGACCGGCCCTAATGCCCGCGCGTCAGTCACGCCGGCAGCGCCTAGACAGTATCTCTTCGTAGAAATGCAAGGTGCGCGCGCCCACGCTTTCTATAGAATAGGCCCGGCGGCACTGGTTCCAGGCGGCAGCGCCAGCCCTGCTCGCGGCAGCGGGATTGGCAAGAAGCCAACAGATGCGGTCCGCCATCAGTTCGGGACGGCCAAGGGGCGTGCGCCAGCCGGTTTGGCCATGAACGACAAGGTCGGCGCTGCCAGGCCAGTCGGTCGAGATGAGCGGGCTGCCCACGGCCATTGCCTCGATGGCGGCATAGGGGAAATTCTCCCACCGGGACGCAACGATCGTGACATTGGCTCTGCGGCGAAGAATGGCGATCTCCTCGGGTGTCTGGACACCGAGATAGCTGATGCCCGCCCGCGCTTCGGGGCTTAGATATTCGGAAGCATAGGCATTCCAACCGAGAGTGCGCCCGTCGTCCAGCGTCAGCCCATAATCCGGGCCTGCCATCACCAGCCGCGCCGCCGGTCGTTTTTCGACGAGACGCTGGAAAGCCGCCAATACCATGTCGGCTCCTTTCAGACGGTCAAAACGGCCGACAAAGAGAATGAGGTCTTTCTCGCACTCTTGCACCTGCCAGCGTTTTCCCGCATCGGCGACAGCCACGGGGTTTGGAATCACCTCTCCCCGGAAGGCGGGGCGGCCATAGAGCGAGCAAGCGGCGTCCATGACGCTTTGCGATGGCGCTGTAAGCGCGGCCGCTCCCCTGATGGCGCGGCCTTCTGCTGATATGCGATGGCGGGACCGCCGGGCTTCTGCCGCGGGCGTGGGGAATTTCGGCATCAACGCATGGGGGCCGTGCAGCCGTGTCACCACTGGTATATCGAGCCGCCGCTGCGCCGCGCGGGACCAGCCGAAGCTTTCCTCCATCTCTATAAGGTCGATGGGTGCCATATTGCAGGCCCGGTTGAACTGAGCGGCGATCGCGCTTGCCGACCCAGGCCGATGACCCAAGTGACTGTCGATCCTGGCCCGGATCCGGGCCATGTACCGGGCATAGCGACCCCTTTCCGCATCGAAGTCACGAACACTGCCGTCGCTGGCAAAAAGCTTGCCTTGCGAGAGGATCGACACCTTGTGCCCCTGCGAAAGCAGATAGCTTCGCATCGCCGATACATAGGTGACAACGCCATTGGCAGCGCCCGCGGGCGGCCAGGTGGGAGACAGATAGGCGACATGCATGCAGGCGTCCTCAGCAAAAATCGGCCAATTTGAGCAAGATTATCGTTTCCGCTCCCAGTGCTGTCGATCAGGGAAAATGGGAGGGTATTTCATCGCCTTGACCGCCAAGCCTGCAAAGGCGCTTAATCGCCCGCGGGAGGCAGCTCGCATGGCTTTTCTGAACCTGAGCAATAGCGGCGGATATTTGAGCCTGGATGAGGCGCAATGCCGGGAGGCGGGCAGGAGCTGCGCCGAGCGCTACCGCAATGCAGATCCTTTTCCGCATATCGTGATCAACGATTTCCTGGACGCAGGACTGCTGCGGCAGATCATCCGCGACTTTCCAGAGAGCGCGGGCAAATTCCATTTCATGCGCGATCAGGAACGGCTCAAATATCAGTTCCATCCCCAGGAATGCACGGGGCTTGCCGTGCGGAACCTGTTTGCGGAACTGAATTCGCAAGCCTTTCTGACATTCCTTACGGAGATGACAGGCATAGGGGGGCTGATCGCCGATCCCTATTTCAGCGGCGCGGGCCTGCATGAGACCAAGCGCGGCGGGCATTTAAGCATTCATGCCGATTTCAACCGCCACCACGTCATGAATGTCGAACGGCGCTTGAACCTTCTTATCTACCTTAATGAGGATTGGGAGGAATCCTATGGCGGCGCGCTTGAACTGTGGGACAGGGACATGGCGGCTTGCCGGCAAAAGGTGCTGCCGGCGCTCGGCCGCGCCGTCATCTTCACGACGGATCTCAACAGCTATCACGGCCATCCTGATCCGCTGACCTGTCCGGAGGACCGTTCGCGGCGTTCCATCGCCACCTATTATTATGCGGTGCCCGATGGGGCGTGGAAAGCGCCCGACCGCACGACAAATTTCCGTCCACGCCCCAACAGCGCGGACAAGCGGGATTGGGAAGTGATGCTTGACCATCTGCTGCGGGAATGGGCCCCGCCGGTACTGCAGCGGCGACTGCGGCTGTAGCAGCCCCTCGGAAGGCAACGCTCCTGCCCTGACCCGGAATGCCGCAGGGCTCTCTTACCAGCGGGATTCAACCAATATCGGGGGCAGCTTCCGCTTTGATATTCTTGCCCTTGTAAGATCCGATCCCCCGGAAATCCGGGGCAAATGGGAGGCCCATCCATGTGGAGCGATTCCGCCGTTGCGGCCCGGCAGCAATCTTCGGCCCAAGGGAGCGGGACGGCGGCCAGGACCGAGCCGGAACGGAGAAAAAGGCCGCTGCGCGTGCTGATGGTGGCGGAGAATATCTCGCTTCGCCAAAGCGGCGAGACCAGCGTGCCTTTCTATTATCTGGAGCATTTCGTCCGGCGGGGACTTGAGGTGCAGGCGATCTGCCATGCGCGTGTGCGCGAGCAGCTGAAGGAGGACATGGCCCCCGAGCTGTTCCAGCGCGTCCATTTCATTGAGGATGGCTGGCTGCAGAAGCTGATTTTCGCGGCAGGGAAATATGTCCCGTACCGGATCGAGGATCTTGTCTTCAATCAGGCGATCCATGTGCTGACGCAGATGCGGCTTCGGAAAGTCGCGCGGCGCGTGATCGACGAGCATGAGAGCGATGTTGTTTTCGAGCCGGTGCCGATCTCGCCCAAGGCGCTGAGCTTCATGTACGGTTTTCCCGTGCCCGTGGTGATCGGCCCCATGTGCGGCGGCCTGGAGTTGCCGCCGGCCTTTAGGCATATGGACGGCGCTATGGTCGGTTGGACGATCAGCGCCGTGCGCAAGCTGGCGGTGATGCTGCACCGCTTCATTCCGGGAAAGCTCCGTGCCGACGCGCTCGTCGTGGGCAATCAGCGGACCGCGCGGGCCCTACCGCCGGGCGTGCGGGGGCAGATTCATGAAGTGGTCGAAAGCGGCGTCGACATCGAGCGTTGGGACCCCAAGGATTATGACCAGCCATGCGCCGACCCGCAGGTCACCCGTTTCCTTTTTTGCGGCCGCCTGGTCGACTGGAAGGGCGCCGAATATATCGTCAAGGCATTCGCGCCGCTGGCGCGGGAGGGTGGCGTTCAGCTTGACCTGATCGGCGATGGCGAACTGTTCGAGACCATCCGCCTGCTGGTGGAATCCGAAGGCATTGGAGAAAGCGTCAGACTGCACGGGCGTGTGCCGCTGGAAAGCTATATCAGCCTGCTGCGCAAGGCGGATGTCTATGTGATGCCCTCGCTCCGGGAATGCGGCGGCCTGGCCTTGCTGGAGGCGATGGCGATAGGGTTGCCGATCGTCGCCACCAACTGGATGGGGCCCGGCGAATATCTGGACGATAGCTGCGCTTTCCTGATCGCCCCCTGTTCGGAAGAGTTCATGGTGAACGGCTTTACGGAGGCCATGCGCCTGATGGCCGCCTCCCCCGCGCTGCGCCGCTCGCTTGGGGAGGGTGCAAGGCGGCGAGTGCTGGAGGGCTATTTCGGCTGGGACAGCAAAGCCCGGCGGATCATCGAGATCCTCGAACAAGTGGTGAGCGAGCGCCAGGGCGTCTCCAGCATGGAAAGGGCCTTGTGATGGCGTCCATCCTCAATCCATACACCCCGCCAGTCCGGGCCAATCATATCGCCTTCAACGAACCCAATATCTCCGGCGGCGAACAGGGCCATATCGCGGCCGCCATCCATAGCAGGAAGCTGGCGGGCGACGGCCCGTATACCAAGCGCTGCCAGCGATTTTTCGAGGAATGCTATGGCTATGGCAAGGTGCTGCTGACGACATCCTGTACCGATGCGCTGGAGATGAGCGGCATCCTTGCCGACATCCGGCCGGGTGATGAGGTGATCGTGCCCGCCTATACTTTCGTTTCTTCGGCCAATGCCTTTGCCCTGCGGGGGGCGAAGCTGGTGTTCGCCGACAGCCAGCCCGACAATCCCAATATCGACCCGGAACAGGTGGAAGCGCTGATCGGTCCCCGCACCCGCGCAATCGTGGCCGTGCACTATGCCGGCATATTATGCGAAATGGATCGGCTGCGGGACATCGCGGCACATGCGGGCGCGATGCTGATCGAGGATGCGGCACAGGCGCTTGACGCCACCTACAGGGGCCGGCCAGCAGGCAGCTTCGGCACCTTTGCCGCTTTCTCCTTTCATGAGACGAAGAACATCAATTGCGGCGAAGGCGGGATGATCGTCGTCAACGATGCAGAATATGCACATCGGGCAGAGATCATCCGGGAGAAGGGAACCAATCGTTCAGCCTTCATCCGTGGTGAGATCGACCGCTATGGCTGGGTGGACATCGGGTCATCCTTCCTGCCTTCCGAGCTTAACGCCGCCTTCCTGTGGGCGCAGCTTGAGACGGTGAAGGATGTGCAGGCGCGGCGGCGTGCGATCTTCCGCCGCTATATGGCCTGGCTGCGCAGCTCGATGGAGGAACGGGACATAGCCGTACCGGATGTCCCTGCGGAATGTTGCGGCAATGGCCATGCCTTCTACCTCGTGTGCCGTAGCGCCGAGCACCGATCGGACCTCATCGAGGCACTGAAAGGCCGCGGCATACAGACCGCTACCCATTATGCCGGCCTGCATCGCAGCCAGTTCTTCCATAGCCGCCATGACGGCAGGATGCTGCCCAACAGCGACCGCTTCACGGCCTGCCTGCTTCGCCTGCCACTGCATTCCAACCTGACGGATGGGGACGTGGACCACGTCGCCGAAGCCGTCATCGACTGCGCCTGAGGCCGCCATGAGTGCAGGAAAGCGGACCGATGTGGTGGTCTATGTCAGGGCCCTCTATAATGGCGGGACGGATCAGGTGATGCTGAACCTGGTGGAGGAGTTCCTGGCCGGGGGACGCAGCGTCGCGCTGGCGGTCGATTTCGACAATGTCTATTCGCCCTATCGCAGCCGGTTCCCGGAGCAGGTGCGCTATGTAGTGCTTGGCGCGCACAGCCCCTGGGCGCGGCTCACCAAGCTTTATCATTTCCTGAAGCAGGAGCAGCCGAAGTCGCTTCTTTGCGCAGGTTTCTTTCCCAATATCTTCGCGATCATCGCGCGGCGCCTCTCCGGCGTCGATATGCGCGTGGTGGTGACGGAGCATAATACGCCAACAATCAACCGGCAGCTCGCCTCCCCATGGCAGGCGCGGCGATGGTTCCTGCTGTTCGCGCGGCTTTTCTATCCCCAGGCCGATGCCGTCGTCGCAGTGTCCAATGGCACTGCCGGGGACCTTGCCGACGCGATCGGGATCGAACGGGTACGGGTGCGGTGCATCTACAATCCGATCGTGAATGGCGGGCTTTTCGAACAGTCGCAGCAGACGGTGGACGATCCCTGGTTTACCGATAGCAACGTGCCGGTGATCCTCGGCCTTGGACGGCTGGAGCCAGAAAAGAATTTCGCGCTCCTGCTGCGCGCTTTTGCACTGGTGCGGGAGGAGATGGCCTGCCGGCTGGTGATTTTCGGCGATGGGTCGGAGCGGGAGATGCTGGAGGAGCTGGTGGCGACGCTGGAGCTTTCCGATTGCGTCCAGCTTCGTCATTTCGTGCCGAACCCGCATGCCTATACGGCAAAGGCCGCGCTGCTGGCTGCTTCCTCCATCTGCGAAGGCCTATCCAATGTGCTGGTGGAGGCGATTGCGTTGGGAACGCCGGTGGTTTCGACCGATTGTCCCTTCGGCCCGACCGAAGTGCTGAATGCAGGCGAATATGGCAGGCTGGTTCCGGTCGGCGACGCCCGGCGGCTGGCGGACGCGATGCTGGCGAGCCTGCGCCAGCGGCCCGAGCCTGTGCCCAAATCCTGGCTGGAGCAGTTCACTACCAAGCGGTCGGCGGAGCGGTATCTGGAGTTGCTGATCCCGGGATGATCAGTGTGGATTCAACAAAAAAACCGTCATCCCCGGGAAAGCGGGGATCCAACGTCTCCCATTCAGACCTAAGGCCAAGCGGATGGATGGCTTTCCGCCTTCACGAATGACGAATAATAAGGCACGTCCGACACTTTAGGTGCTGTCTGCATTCAGCGTAGCCAGATCATGGCGCAGGCGAGATGGACGAAGCCCATGAAGGCGGTGAGAGTTTTTTCGCACCGCAGGGCGATGCGTCGGAAGCGTTTGAGTTTGTTGAAGAAGCATTCGACTTGAT